>CAYPAK010000176.1:0-3654 GCA_964408665.1 uncultured Flavobacteriaceae bacterium
ACTGCTTAAAAAACTAAAACGTATGCTTTAGATACGAGTTAATACAAAGTAGTAAGTCAACACTAAAAAAGCAATTAATATGTTAAAGTATTAATTGCTTTTTTTTGTTTTTCATTAGTCGTATAGCAAAGCGGTCGTACATCATTTTTACATGTCATACTGAGTTGAAGATGTATTTAAATGATAAAGAATATATTTTCAGGAGCAAGCTAAAAACTCCCTTTTGGACTTAGAGAATTCTCCCTCCGCATCCACAGACCCTGAATCAAGTTCAGGATGACGGTTGTTATTTTCCACTTTTCATTTTTCACTTTTCATTTTCCACTTTTCATTTTCCACTTTTCATTTTCCACTTTTCATTTTCCACTTTTCACTTTTCACTTTTGTAATGATTTTCCTATCTTTGCGACCAAACTAGAAAACAATATTATGGGATTATTTAATACATTTTTTGGGTCAAATTCAGATAAGCCTAAACAAGAAGAGAAACATTTGGAATGGCGAAAATTAACTAAAATCAGTCAACTAGATTTTTTAGCTAATGAATCTAAAACTAAAAAGGTATTAATTTTTAAACACAGCACACGTTGTAGTATTAGCAAAATGGTATTTCGTAATTTTGAACGTATGTTTAATGGCGAAAACTATTCTCTCTATTACTTAGACTTATTAGCTTACAGAACTATTTCTGATGAGGTAGGTTTTCGGTTTCAAGTATTACATCAATCACCACAAGTTATTATTCTAAAAAATGGTGTTGCCGTAGCTAATGCTTCGCATTATGCTATAAACGAGTTGGATTATAGTAGTATTTAACTATTTTTTTGATTAAAATTTAGCAGAATATAAAAAGCTATAGCTTAATTACGATTTTAAAAATTGAAAATTCTATTGCGTAATTAAGGTTAAAAATTATAACGTTAAAATTGCTATTACAGCCAAGTCTTTTGTCGTATATCTTTTAGTGAAACGGTCTTAGGTCTTGTTGGTAACTATTTTTTCTTTTTCTTAAAAAGACCGTTTAAAACATCTTTTACGCCATCTTCCACATCATGCTGTACGGCATTTTTTATACTGTCTTTTGGACTTGAAGTGTTTGCGGTATTTGTAGCAGTACTATCTTTAGGTTGTGTATTATTGTTTTCATTAGAACTTCCTAAAACATTGCCTAATACATTATCTACAGCATTGCCAACAGTTCCTCCCACAGCTTCATTTACAGCATTGGTTACTTGTTCTGTTGCAGCAGCTGTAAGACGTTGTTTTTGGTAGGCAATCACACGATTTGATAACGTTTTTAGTGCGCTTTTAAAATCTACTTGTACATTAGGTTTAAGCATAAATCCTGAGATATTGCTTTTTAAAGGTATTTTAATGGTGTCTTTGTCCATATTACCCAATTTTGCTAATAAACGTACCGCTTTATCACCTAAATATTTAGCAGGAACATCCATAGTCATCGTATAACTTAGTGATTCATCAAAGCTATGTGAACCCGTAATGTGCATGGTGATATCTTGATATTTTAGGTCAAAAGGCTTTACTTTTACCTTTCCATCTTTAAAATCTACAATAGCAACTAAATCACTTAAATCTACTTTGCTAAAGTCTATAAAATTCAACTTTGCTGATAAAGAGTTTAATAACGGTAGCTTGTTTTTGTCAATATTGTCAACCAAAAGTTTAGCAAAAAGTCCTCCTGAAAGCGTGTTTAAATCGGGTAATAAATCAGGGGTTAAGTTTCCTTTTAGTTTAAATGTACTATTGTATTTTCCTGCTAATGCTTTAGCTATTGGTGCAATTTTTTGTAATGTTTCTAGTGTTTGAAATGATTGTGCAATGTCAAATTTGTCTATTTTCATATCCAAATCAAAGTTTGGTTTTTTGGGTTTGGTGTCTATATTCCCATCAAAAGATAGTGAACCATTAAATACTTTTGCTTTGGTATTAGACAAAATAGCTTTTTGTTCTTTTAAAAAGGCAGTTCCAGAAACGTCTTGCATTGTAATGTTATCATACACTACATTTTTTGCATCAAATGTAGTCTTAATATCAAGAAAATCAGGAATTTTTAAAGGTTCATTTGCCGTTTCTTTGTTAGTTGTATTAGCGTCTTTAACTAGAAAATCATTAACTTCAAAATGATTTGATTTAATATTAAAATCTCCTTTTAATTTTTTATCATTAAAAAGAAAGGCAAGTAAATTGTTTATTTTTCCTTGGGCTTTGATATCGCTTTTTCCTGTTTTGGCTTCAAAATTTTCTAAGACTACTTTTTTAGTAGTAAAAGCTAAAGCAGCATTTTTAATGTTTAGCGGCTTCATATCATTAGCCGTATAAGCAAAGTCTGTTAATGAAGCATTTCCTTGTGCTTTTATATGCTCAAATTGATTTTTTTCTAATGCTTTTTGACTAAATGACGTAACAATATCTGCCTGTAATAGTCCGTCAAGTTTCTCAATAGCTGGCATTGGGTATGCTTGGCTTAGATTTGCCAGATTGAGTTTCCCTTTTAATGCCGCATCAACCGTAGGATTACTCAATAATTTACTGATTTTTCCATTGGCAGAAAAGGTATCTTCGGCTATGGTAAATGCAAGGTTTTTAATATCAAGTAAGGCATCATCATTTGCTGTGCTTGCTAGTAATCCGTCAAATGAAATGGCTTCTACTGCTTTGGGCAAGTCAGGATATTGAAATGAGGCGTTGTTTGTCTTTATTTTTAATTGATATTTAGGAAATTCATTATCAGATAAAACGCCTTTAAAACTCCCTGAAAAATCAGCATTTCCCGTTGCTTTTATGCCTTTAAAACTACTTGAATAGGCATTAGGCACTAATGATAATAGGTTTTTAAAACGGGCTTTGGGTGCATTAAACGTAATATCATAATCTTGCGAATTGTCATTAATTTTGATAAGACCATCAAAGTTTAGTAACAAATCATTAATAGTTGCTTTGTTTTCTTTAAAAGTAAATTGCATTTGCTCTAAATCGATGCCTAAAACAGCATCTAATGTGATTTTAGCTTTGTTAAAGTAATTAACGCCGCCAAGAGCAAGTGTCATAGCGTCTGCTTGCGTTTTTGTGGATAAATCTAGTTTGTTGGCCGTAAAATCGCCTTTCCCAGTATGGTTTAGGTTAGTAAGGTCAAAATGTAGCGCACTTTTTTTATCCTCATAGATTATAGTCGTATTTTTTATAGCGTATTCTTGCAGCGCAATGATAGGAGTTTCGGTTTTACTATCAGAAACGTTTTTATTTTCTTTTAATTCGTGCACGTCAAAGGTGCTTTTACCATCTTCTTGAATGAGGAGTTTTAGCTTAGCATCAGCTATTAAAATATCTTTAAGTGTAATTTTATTCAATTCCTTTTTAAATAAATCTTTGATATTAGTAGTTAACGCTACTTTTTTGGCAAAAAACAAGCTGTCTTTTACTTCATCATGCATAACTAGCACATCAGAAATAGCTACGTTTAATGAAGGGAAATCTTGAAAAAGATTAAGCGAAACCTTGTCATAGCTGATGGTTATATTATACGCTTCGTTATATTGCGCAACAAGTTCTTTGATGAGTTTGTCTTTGTAAGCGTATGCTAATGCAACAGTTGCTAGCATTAGTACTACTAACGTAATTAGTATGCGTTTAATT
>CAYPAK010000177.1:0-3643 GCA_964408665.1 uncultured Flavobacteriaceae bacterium
AAATAAAAACGAAGCAACACATTAGGTGTAATTCCTGCAGAGATTTGAGTAAAACTACGTATTGGGTCGTGCACTGTATTGTTTCCTATAAATGCAGTATTGATTATATTACTACGGTTTAATACATTTTTAATGGCTAAACCTAACTTTGCTTTAGTTTTAGTACTTGTTTTAAATTTATACGTTGCCGAGAAATCTAAACGCTGATACACAGGTAGTCGCACATCATTAATTCCATCAAAATAAGCATTTCCTGCTATATCATAATCAAGATCTGTTGATGGTTTCCCACTACGCACTTTCCATATAAAACCTGTTTTGAAATTATTGCTTTTATAGCTAAATGCCATTGCTAGATTATGCTTTATCTCTGTATTTCCTGTAAAAAAAGCATCATTATTTAGCCCAAAATACTTATCTTTTAAATCCATGTAGGAATAGCTTATCCAAGTATTAAATTTTTTAAATCTACGTTGAAAAAACAAATCTACTCCTATATTGTTTTGTATTCCTGTATGAATAGTATTATCAAGCGGATTCAAAAAACCTAAAGTAAACGAAGATATTCCTGTCGTATTCTTATAATAAATAGTTGCATCAAATGTCCAGTTATTTTTATGATAACTGAATCCTGTTGCTAACTGTTTTGCTTGTATTATAGGATGTTTTTCTCCATCAGAAAGAAGCCAAACTTTTGTAGTACTTGCCAAACTACTCAAAATAGTTTCATCCAATTGTTTTATAACTTGGTTTTTTAGCTCTCCAGAGAATTGAATATTTAAATTTTGGTTTATTTTTTTATTTAATACAAAACGAGGTTCAAATTTAACTTTATTAAGCGCATCATAATAGTTTACTCGCAAGCCATAGTTTAGTGTCCATTTATTATGCTTCAATGTATTTGATGTAAAAATGCTATGTGTAGCCATTGCCGCATTTTTGTAATTTAAATCATAGGATATTCCATTACTAAATTCTTTGATAAAGTGAGAAACTTTTTTGTAAGAATTTTCATAACCAAAGCGCCAAATATGTTCATTTGCTTTAAGTGTATAAATACTAGTTATTCCTTTATCATAAATAATATTATTCTTTAAATACTCATCTTTTATATGACTGCTATCATACACTTTAGAATCATAATCCATCCTGTAATGTGAGTAGTGAAAATTAGTTTCTAGATAACTTCTTGCATTTAATTGTTTTTTCCAATTAATACTATAGCCATCATTTTCCATATCTATAAAGTCAAAATAGGATTCATTATTGGTTTGACTTATTCTATCATTTTCTAAATCATTATCTACATGTATTAAACTAAAATTTAAGGTATTAGTATCATCTAAAAGATAGTTTAATTTTACATTATAATCTTTAAAATGAAATAATTCATCCTTTATATTAGTATGCTGAAATGCTTGATGTTCGCTATTTTTAAATGTTATAGTTTCCACAACATCTTCATAAGATCTTCTAAAAGAAGCTTGCAGACCCAACTTGTTTTTTATAATAGGTAAATCTAAAAAAACATCTCCACTAATAAGATTAAGCCCTGCTTCTATGGTGTTTTTTTTAGCTATTTTAGTTGCTGTTTCCATAGTTATGATACTAGAGGCACGCCCTCCATACCGAGCACTAGTTCCATTATTTATAAATTGTATTTTTTTTATAGTATTAGGATTAAATACTGAAACCATACCAAACAAATGTCCTGAATGATATATTGTTATACCATCGTATAAAACTAAATTTTGATCTGTATTTCCTCCTCTTACATTGAGTTCCGTAGCATTATCATTAGCACTTACTACGCCTGGAAGTTGCTGTAAACCCTCCAGCACATCTGCCTCGGTAAACCCAGTTAATGATTCTAATTTTTTGGTGTTAATAGAAAAACTTCCGTCATTCTCCTTTTGTATGCCTTTGTTGATATAGCTTGCTACAACCACTTCGGCTATTGCTTTGGTGCTACTTTCATTTAAATAAATATATTTAGCATCTATATGAACAAAATCTACATGTAAAATAACAGCCAATTCAAATAGCACATCATCTAAGCTACGCTTTAAATAAGGTAGATTTACTACTTTATTTGCTACAAGCTCATCTGGATAAGAAAACTTAACATCATATTGCTTTTGTATGTCTAAAAGAACATCTTTAGCTTGCTTATTTTCATATCCAATAGATACTGTTTTTTGAGCATAAAGCATACTATTCATAAGTAATAATAATATGCTTATAAAAATCTTATTCATTACGGTTGTAATATATAGCTATTGTCTTTTTTAGTATATTTTATATGCATTGGTCTGAACACAGCCGCTAATGCTATACTTAATTTTTTATTATCAAAAGCCCCTGTATATAACGCTTTTGTGTCTATAGCTGAGCTATCAAACTGTATATCAAACTGCTTTTCTAATGCTTTAAGCACAACACTAAGTGGTACACTATCAAAAGAGGTAATTCCTGCTATCCAACTAGGAGCGGTATCTTGTACTTCTTTTGCTTTATTCTTTCCATTTACAAATGTAACACTTTTCCCTGGCGTAAGTATATCCATAAAATTGCTCGTATTCACTTGCACACGACCTTCATAACATACAACATCAAAATAACCTGATTCAGAAGATACATTAAACTGAGTACCAAGTACCGTAACATCACCATTAGTAGTATGCACCTTGAATGTTTTTCCTTTGCTAACCTTAAAATAAGCCTCACCGTCAAGACTAAGTTCGCGGCTTTTGTTCCATGTTTTTTTATTGTATTTCAGCGTAGAACCTGCATTTAGTATCACTTGAGAACCATCAAGTAGAGCTATTGTTTTTTGCTCGCCAAATCCCGTTTGAAACATCATATCCTTAGCCGAATTATATTGGTATAAACCAAACAATATAGCCAATGAAGCGGCAATAGTTGCTGTCCATTTTACAAACAGTTTTCTTACATTTCCCTTTTTCTCTTGTGGCTGCTTAGCAATAGTTTGTTGCTTAATTTGCTCAAAAGTTTTATCCATAGGAGCTTCTAAGTATGCAAAGGCATCCAAACCTTTTTTTAGTTTTAAAAACTGCTGGTATTCTGTTTCCGAAATTAATTTTTGCAATTCACTATCCGATAATGCTCCAGCCATCCAAGTTGCAAAATATTCATTTTTATGTATTTCTGTTTTCATGTTTTTTCTCTTCTGCTAATAAAACGATTCATTCATTATTCACCCTACCTAAATACTAGTTTATTATATGTCACCCAATTCTTCTCTAACTATTATTAAAGCATTTTTCATCCGTTTTTCTACTGCTTTTACAGATATGTCAAGTGTTTCTGCTATTTCACGGTATTTCTTTTTTTCTATACGACTCATTAAAAATACTTCACGTTGTTTCTCAGGTAATGAAGCAATGACACGCTGTATTTTTTCCATAAACTCTTCTTCAAGCATTATAAACTCTGGAGAAACACTCTTTGCATTACTTACATTTTGCTCTTGATGCAAACGCACTACTTTTTCATGTTTTTTAATATCCAAAAATGCATTATTAGCTATCGTATAAAGGTAGCTTTTTACTTTTTTAAATTCCACCTTTTTACAATTATTCCAAAGTTTAATAAAACTCTCTTGCAATACATCTTCTGCACT
>CAYPAK010000178.1:0-2431 GCA_964408665.1 uncultured Flavobacteriaceae bacterium
ATAACAGGTGTCATTTTAGTTACGCTAGCCGTAATATTGGGCGCTATGGGAGCACATGCCTTAAAAAAAGTATTAGATGAACAAGCACTAGCAAGTTTTGAAACTGGCGTTCGCTACCAAATGTATCAAGGTTTAGGCTTATTGTTTTTAAGTAGTACAGCATTAATTAACACCTCGTCAAAAAACACCATTTATTTATTACTCCTTATTGGTACAATACTGTTCTCGGGGTCAATTTACTTGCTTTCTAGTAAAGTATTAACAGGTATAGATTTTAAAGCAATAGCACTAGCTACACCACTTGGAGGCGTGTTGATGATTGCAGGATGGCTTACTTTGTTAATAAACTTAATTAAAAATAACTAGGTTTATATTAAGCTAATTGAAAATAATTTCTACATTTGTTCCTTTATTAAAACAACATACTATAAAAATGACTACAAAAACAGGGAATTCCATTAAGGAGCAATTGTTTCAAATAGGAATAAAAACCGATAGCATAAACTACAACACTTCACCAGAAAAACTTACCGAAATAAGCCTTAAAGAAGGCTTAGGAACAATCTCAAGTTTAGGAGCGCTTAATGTGCAAACAGGCGAATTTACAGGACGATCACCTAAAGACCGCTTTATCGTAAAAGACGAAATCACAGCAGACACCGTATGGTGGGACGGCACAATAAATATGCCTTTTAGTACTGCTAAATTTGATGCATTACACCAAAAAGTATTAAAGCATTTAGCTACCAAACCTCTTTATGTACGCGATGCTGCTGCTGGAGCAGATAGCAGATACAACATGAAACTGCGCTTAGTTACAGAACTTCCTTGGGTAAGCCTTTTTGCATACAACATGTTTTTACGCCTTTCGGAAGATGAGTTAGCTGATTTTACTCCTGAATGGACTATCCTACAAGCGCCATCATTTTTTGCTAATCCTGAAGAAGATGGTACAAGACAGCATAATTTTACTATTATTAATTTTAGTAAAAAAATAATTCTTATTGGTGGTTCTGGCTACACTGGCGAAGTAAAAAAAGGTGTGTTTTCTGCACTTAATTTTATCTTACCAAGTTATAAAAATGTACTACCAATGCATTGTTCTGCTAATGTAGGCAAAGACGATGATACTGCTATCTTTTTTGGCTTATCAGGAACAGGAAAAACAACACTTTCTGCTGACCCTACACGAAGACTAATTGGTGATGATGAGCATGGTTGGACGGCAGATAACCACGTGTTTAATTTTGAAGGTGGTTGTTACGCTAAAGTAATTGATTTATCACAAGAAAAAGAACCCGATATTTTTGGTGCAATAAAAAAAGGCGCATTATTAGAAAATGTTATTTACAAAAAAGGCAGCAACGAACCTGACTTTGAAGATACAAGTATTACTCAAAACACAAGAGTAAGTTATCCTATAACTTTTATAAAAAACATACAAACACCTTCTATTGGAGAGAACCCAAAAAATATATTTTTCTTAACAGCCGATGCTTTTGGAGTACTTCCTCCTATTTCTAAACTAACACCAAGTCAAGCTGCTTATCACTTTATCTCAGGATATACTGCAAAAGTAGCTGGAACAGAAGACGGAATAGATGAACCATTACCATCATTCTCAGCATGTTTTGGCGCGCCATTTATGCCTTTACACCCTACGGCTTATGCAAAAATGCTAAGCAGCAAAATGCAAGAAGCAAATGTGAATGTATGGCTTGTAAACACTGGTTGGACTGGCGGTGCTTATGGAACAGGATCTAGAATGAAACTAAAATATACACGCGCAATGATTACTGCTGCCTTAGATGGTAATCTTGATCAAGTTACTTTTGCTCAAGACCCTATTTTTGGACTTAATATACCACAAGAATGCATAAATGTACCTTCAGAATTATTAAACCCAAGAAATACTTGGCAAGATAAAGCTGCTTATGATACTAAAGCTACTGAATTGGCTAAATCATTTCATAAAAACTTCAAAACATTTGAATCTCAGGCAGACGAAACAATATTAAGTGGAGCGCCATTAGTAAAATAATATAACTTCAGTTTTATTAAATAATCACAAGATAGCACTATTTACATAGTGCTATCTTTTTTGTTTAAAGAAATTGGTAATCAAAGTGCTACAAGGTTCTTCTAATATACCACCTACTACTTTTGTTTTGGGATGCAATGTTGTTTTATAATGCTGAAAACCTCTATTTTTATCATAAGCACCAAATACTATTTTGCCTATTTGCGTCCAATAGCTTGCTCCTGCACACATTTGGCAAGGCTCTAAAGTAACGTAAAGTGTGCAATCTTTAAGATATTTTCCTCCTAAAAAATCGGCAGCCATAGTAAAGGCTTGCATCTCAGCATGTGCTGTTACATCATTAAGGCGTTCTGTAAGGTTATGTGCCCTTGCTATTATTTTGTCTTGCAT
>CAYPAK010000178.1:2531-3640 GCA_964408665.1 uncultured Flavobacteriaceae bacterium
TATTTAAACTTATAAAATTATGCCTTTAACATCAATATTTTCAAATAACCAACGAAACAAAAGCGAAGCGGTATTTGCTTCTTTAATAAAATTAGCTCAAGTAGATGGTGTAGTTTCTGGAGATGAGCAACTAGTACTAGACCGTATGGCTAAACGCTTAGAAATATTAGCAGCTACACAAAAAGAAATTAAAGAAAACTTAGACCAATTTGCAATCATCCCTCCTGTTTCTTATGACGAACGCATTACGTATCTATATGATTTAGTAAAAATAGTAGTAAGCGATGGTTTTGTGGACGATGAAGAAAAAACAATGCTTCAAAAAATGGCTATAAAACTAGGTTTTAACAAAGAAAATATTGTAGCTAAAGCTATTGATTTTATTGCAAAAGACCACGATGATTTAGAAGAATTTATCGAAGATATTAAAAAATCAAAATAATTTTCTTGCTTAATAAAAACAGAAAAGTCACTTAAATTAAGTGACTTTTTTTTATAAGCTTACTACACTATTACAAAAACTTATTAATAGTAAATTGACATAAAAAAAGCACTAAGAATATTTCTTAGTGCTTATAGCAATTTCATAGTGTATTATACTACTAACAACCTTCTTCTGCTCCTCCGTGAGAAGCTATATTTTTACCTTCTATTGGCATTCCTTCGCCTTTCCAAGCTTTCATTCCGTGGTCTAAGTTATATACTTTAAAACCCATTCCTTCTAATACTTTCATTGCTCTCCCAGAACGTCCTCCTGAACGACAGTAAATAAGTACTGGTACTTTTTTGTCTAATTTTGAAAATTCTTCTTTGAAATTATCATTTTTATAGTCAATCATAACTGCTCCTGGAATATGGTAATCTTCATATTCTTTAGGTGTACGCACATCAACTAATTTTCCTGCTTTTCCTAGTATTGCATTATTAAAGTTTGCAACATCTAAGTGACGGATATCTCCTTTTACTTCAAATGTTTTTAACGGTTTGTTTGCTGCTTTCCAAGATTTTATTCCGTGATCTAAATTATACACTTCATTAAAGCCTAAAGCTGCCATAGCATACATAGCGCGTGTAGCTCTGTTTCCTGAACGACAGTAAATAGCTACTGG
>CAYPAK010000179.1:0-2200 GCA_964408665.1 uncultured Flavobacteriaceae bacterium
GTAAAAATTTCGTAGGAATCACTTATTTGCTTCACAATATTTTCAGTCCGTTCTTTATGTGTATCTGATATAAAAATTTGTCCAAAATCGCCTTCAAATACTAAACGAATTAACTGACTAATACGTGTTTCATCAAGTTTATCAAAAATATCATCTAAAAGTAATATTGGTGTTTTATTAGTATAACGTTTTATAAAATCAAATTGAGCTAATTTTAGTGCAATCAAAAAAGATTTTTGTTGCCCTTGAGAACCAAATTTTTTAATAGGGTGTGTCGCTATTTTAAAACGCAAATCATCTTTATGAATACCAACCGTGGTATATTGCATTACTCTATCTTTCAATATGTTTTCAGTAAATAATGTTGCAATATCATTATCATTTAATTGGCTTTTATAAGTAATAGTTACCGCTTCTTTATCACCAGAAATGGCTTGATATCGTGCTAAGAAAATTTTAGAAAATTCTTGTATAAACTGCTTTCTTTTATCAAAAACACCTTGCGCATAATTGGCTAATTGTGCGTTGTAAACAGCTATAGAATTTTCATCAAAAGTATGATTTGCTGCAAAATATTTAAGCAAAGCATTACGCTGTGACAATACTTTATTATATGCTATCAAATTATTAAGGTATGCTCTGTCATATTGCGATATAATAATATCCATAAATTTACGCCTAGCATC
Organism: uncultured Flavobacteriaceae bacterium; assembly: GCA_964408665.1. Lineage (GTDB taxonomy): Bacteria > Bacteroidota > Bacteroidia > Flavobacteriales > Flavobacteriaceae > JALSVQ01. The sequence goes on from CAYPAK010000179.1 coordinate 687, forward strand.
ACTACCCGAAACAATTAAATCTGCATCTGCAGGAGAAATAATTACCGCAGGAAATTGCCCAATATGATCGGCAAGACGTTCATATTCTTTTGCATTGCGTTTTATTACTTTTTTATGCCCCTTTTTTAAGCTACAAACGATGTTTTCTTTAGCATCATTTACCAAATACTTACCATTTATCACAAAAAAATCTGCATTATGATTAATATTTTGGCTTGCTATTGGGTTGAAATAACTCTTGGCAAAAGACAGGTAATAAATGGCGTCTAAAATATTCGTTTTTCCAACACCATTATCTCCTACAAAACAATTCACTTTTGCAGTAAATTGAAGCTTTTTATCGCTGAAATTTTTAAAATTTATAAGTTCTAATTCGGTTAATTGCATCGCTAATAATAAATATTGCGCAAATTATTGAAATTTGCTTGAAATACTAGTGTTTTTTAAAAGAAAAATTTTATTTTTGCAATTGACTTTAAAAAAAATCATAAAATAACAATATGGCTTCATATAAAAAAAGAGGATACAAACCTAAGAAAGAAAAAATTCAAAATGATGATGCATTAGACAATGTAGCATACGATGGAGAAAGTACAACAGAAGAAATTTTTGAAACATTAGAAGAAACAGCTTCTAAAACTGAGGAATTTGTAGCGAAAAATTGGAAAGTCCTATTAGGAATTCTTGCTGCAGTATTAGTAGGTTTTGCTGCTTATTACTTTATAAACCAAAGTACAGATAGCACTAATGAACAAGCCGCAAATGATATTGTATTTGCTAATGAAAAATTTGGCGAAGCAGTAAACGCAACTACAGCAAAAGATTCGTTATTTAAACTCGCATTAAACGGAGATGGAAACCGCTTAGGACTCTTAGATATAATAAAGGACTATAAAGGCACCAAAACAGCTAATTTAGCTTATCTTGCTGCTGGAGAAGCGTATTTCAATATAGGAGATTATAAAAATGCAGTTGCCAATTTAGATAAATTCTCTTCAGATGATGCTATTCTAAGTGCGCAAGCTAAAGGATTAATAGGTGATGCATTTGTTGAATTTGAAAAATATGATGACGCATTAGACTATTACGCCAAAGCAATTACAGCTTCAAAAAATAATTTTACTACACCTAAATATTTATTAAAAGCAGGCACGCTAGCTCTAGAATTAGGAAAGAAAAGTATTGCTAAAAAATATTTTGAACAACTAAAAAATAATTTTGCTTCAAGTAAAGAAGCTAAAGATATCGATTTATTAATTGCTAACGCATCATAATAAATTTATTTTTAAATTAAAAAGAGGCTAAATTCATAGAATTTAGCCTTTTTTTTTGATGATTTAGCCTTGTAAAACTAAGCTGAAAGCTTCATAAAATGTTCTATAGCATTACAAACTAGCTTTATCAAAGCTAGCCTTACACTAGTTTTTATTTCGAAAAAATAAAGATCGGCATCATCACACCCACTGACAAGTCTCTTGCGTTTTCCATTCTTAAAAAATCGAATACACATCTTT
>CAYPAK010000179.1:2300-3614 GCA_964408665.1 uncultured Flavobacteriaceae bacterium
TATTTTATAAACAAAAAAAGTCGCCCAATGGGCGACTTTAATTATATTGAATGTACTATCAATTAGTTATTGATAATTCTGAATTCAGTTCTTCTGTTTACAGCGTGTTGAGCTGCAGTACAAGAAACACCATCTCTACATTTGTTTTTCAAACGAGTTTCTCCGTAACCATTAGCTACTAAACGAGAAGGGTTTACACCTTTAGCGATTAAGTAGTCAGCAACAGCTTTTGCTCTTCTTTCAGATAAAGCTTGGTTAGAAGCTTTAGCTCCTTTAGAATCTGTATGAGAAGCAATTTCCATTTTAGAACCTGGGTTATCATTTAATGCTTTCATTAAATGTTGGTCAATGATTGCTTTTGCAGCTGCAGTTAAAGTAGCTGAACCTGAGTTCCAGTTTATTGGTAATGCATTGTATGTAGTTAATTTACAGTCAACTTCTTTAAGAGAAGTTCCACCTTTAGTAACTAATACTTGTTTAGATACTGTTGTGTAAACAGCAGGAATAGTTTCGTCTGTAGTATAAGCATCTTTTACTAATACTGTTTTTTTGATTGTAGAATACTCTTCAGGAACAGGAACTTCTTCAACTTTTGCTGGAGTAGTTACTATTCTTACTGTATAAGTACCTGTAGTTTGACCTCCAGGAGTACTTTCTACTCTTGCATCAGAAGCTAATTCTTTAGTAGCTACTGTTCTGTACTCAGCTGGAATAGCTTTGTAACACATGTAACGACAGTCATTAGGGTCTGCAGAGTCACACTCAGATGGTGGTACACTACTCATTTCCCAACGTGCAGATTCTGGCTTAACTTCAACAGTTTGAGAACCATTAGAAAAAGTTGCAGGAATTACTTTTAAAGAAGCTCCTGTTACACTTTTAGTGTAAGAAACTGTTTTAGTACCCCATACTGCAGGAATAACTCTAAGTTTTTTACTAGCTTCTTTCACTAATACACGCTCAGTTTGCGTTTCATAAGTTGCAGGAACTACTTTTAAGATTTTGTAAGCTGGTTTAGTTTGAACCGTTACATCTTGGTTTTGGAAAACGTCTGGCGTCACACAACGCTTATAACATTTACCCACTTCTTGTGCTGGCTCTTGAGCAAAGGCAGAACCTCCAAAAGCTAATGCTACGAAAAATAATACTTTTTTCATGTTTAATATGTTTTAATTTGTTAAATAATGTCCTTATTAGACTCTGCAAATATACTAAAAATTATATTTAATTTAACATAAACCACCTAAGTTATTAACAATTAAAGCATTTTTATTAAGAATTATTTATGTAAATTTGATTTTTAATACATTAACA
>CAYPAK010000180.1:0-3584 GCA_964408665.1 uncultured Flavobacteriaceae bacterium
TAAAAGAATATAGTACAAAACACTCTTTTGTTTAGAAAAGTTTTTGTAAATTTGATACTTATTTTAATAATGTAATCTTATGAGAAGAATAGCAGAATCAGAACTGATACTCAATCCTGATGGGAGTGTTTATCATATCAATTTAAAGCCAGAAAATTTAGCCAACACCATTATATTTGTAGGCGACCAAGATAGAGTGCCCAAAGTAGCCCAATATTTTGATAGTATAGAATTTGAAACGCAAAAACGCGAATTTAGAACGATAACAGGCGTTTATAAAGGTAAACGAATGACTATTATCTCTACAGGAATTGGTCCTGATAATATAGATATAGTAGTTAATGAACTAGACGCATTAGTTAATATTGATTTAAAAACACGAACCGTAAAAAAAGAATTAACCAAACTGAATATTGTACGTATAGGAACTTCAGGTTCTTTGCAAGCTGATGTGCCTGTAGATAGTTTTGTGCTAGCACAATACGGGCTTGGTTTAGATGGTATGTTACTTGCTTATGATTGCGAGCATGTGTTTAACCCAGAGATGGAAAAAGCATTTATAGCACATACTGGTTGGAGCGAAAAAAAATCATATCCTTATTTTATAAAGAATAGTAGCGAATTAGAAAAAAGACTCGAAAGCGACCGTGTAGTAAAAGGAGTTACCGCTACAGCAGGTGGTTTTTATGGGCCGCAAGGACGTATATTACGTTTAGCGATACAAGATAATGATTTAAATAGCAAAATAGATAGTTTTGATTTTAACGGAACACGTATTACCAACTTAGAAATGGAAACTTCGGCAATCTATGGACTTAGTAAGTTATTAGGGCATAATGCCTGCTCTATGAATGCCATAATAGCCAATAGAGCTAATGGTACTTTTAGTAGTGATTATAAGCAAGTTGTAGAAAATCTTATTCAATATACTTTAGATAAATTGGTGGAATAGTTAACTAGTTTTAACCCATAAAAAAAAGAGCTAACAATTTGTTAGCTCTTTTTTTTGTGCAATTTATTAGAAGTGTAATTAAGCTTGCGCCATTACTTCTTTTACTTTGTCTGCAGCTTCTTGAAACTCGGTTACAGAGTGTACTTTTATACCGCTGTTATCCATAAGTTCTTTAGCTTCTTTGGCATTAGTCCCTTGCAAGCGCACTATAAGTGGCACATTGAAGTCGTCTCCCATATTGTTAAAAGCATCAACTATACCTTGTGCTACTCTGTCACAACGTACTATACCTCCAAAAATATTTACAAGGATAGCAGCTACATTTTCATCTTTTAAGATTATTCTAAAACCTTTTTCTACACGTTCAGCATCGGCAGTTCCTCCTACATCTAAGAAATTAGCAGGTTCTCCACCAGCCATTTTTATTAAATCCATAGTAGCCATAGCCAGTCCTGCTCCGTTTACCATACAACCTACGTTTCCATCTAAATCTACATAGTTAAGTCCAGCAGCTTTTGCCTCTACTTCTATAGCATTTTCTTCGCGTGTATCACGTAAAGCAGCAAGGTCTTTATGACGGTATAGAGCACTTTCATCTAAAGAAACTTTAGAATCTACTGCTAATATCTTGTTATCAGATGTTTTAAGTACTGGGTTGATTTCAAATAAAGCTGCATCAGATTTTACATAAGCGGTGTATAGTGAGTTTACAAACTTAGTCATTTCTTTAAATGCTTGTCCAGACAATCCTAGATTAAATGCAATACGTCTCATTTGAAAAGGAAGTAAACCTAAAGTTGGGTCTATTTCTTCGGTAAAAATAAGATGAGGTGTTTTTTCTGCAACCGCTTCTATATCCATTCCTCCTTCGGTAGAATACATAATCATATTACGACCAGAAACACGGTTCATAAGCACAGACATATAAAATTCTGATGTTTCACTCTCTCCAGGGTAATATACATCTTCTGCAATTAACACTTGGTTTACCAGTTTTCCTTCAGCAGAAGTCTGTGGTGTAACTAAGTGCATACCTAGTATTTGATTGGCTATTTCTTTTACTTCGTCTAAAGATTTAGCTAGCTTTACACCGCCACCTTTACCACGACCACCAGCATGTACTTGGGCTTTTATAACCCACCAGCTAGTACCTGTATCTTCGTTTAACTGTTTTGCAGCTGCTACTGCTTTCTCTGGAGTATCAGCAACTATACCACGCTGTATGCGCACGCCAAAACTTGCTAATAATTCTTTTCCTTGATATTCGTGTAAATTCATAATTAGTTATATCGTATATTTATCTCACAAAAATACAAATATTTTTAATAAAATATAATAGAAATGAAAAATGATTTAAAAGTTTATACCTATATTTGTTTTTGCTAATTAAAAACACAATGCTTATAAGCATATTTAATAAATACGGTTTTCAATGAATAATTATCTAGCCTTAATAGAAAAATATAAATCGCCATTATATGTATATAATGGTAACAAAATTATAAGTCAGTATAATAAATTGCAAAAGGCATTTTCCTCTTGGCATAAAGTGCGTATCCATTATGCAATGAAAGCATTAAATAATATAGCCATTTTAAAATTACTCAAAGCACAAGGCGCTCATATTGATGCTGTTTCTATTGGAGAGGTAAAACTCGCTTTGTTTGCAGGGTTTACGCCTAAAGAAATTTCGTTTACACCTAATGGAGTTCCATTTTCGGAGATAGAAGAAGCTGTAGCTATTGGTGTGCATATCACCTTAGATAACTTAGAACAAATAGAACGATACAGCGAAAAATATAGCAAAAAATCTATTGCAATTCGTATAAAACCCAATGTAAAAGCAGGAGGAAATGATAAAATTTCTGTAGGGCATAAAGGTTCTAAATTTGGAATAGCCTTAGAAGATGTTATCGAAATAGTTGCTTTAGTAAAAGCTGATAAACTTCAAGTGGATGGTTTTCATTTACATACTGGTTCTGATATTCTGGAGGCACAATCTTTTTTGGATGCTGCTGAGGTATTATTTGATGTGGCAAGACAGTTTAAAAACTTAAAATTCTTAGATTTTGGTTCAGGCTTTAAAGTAAAATATAGAGCAACTGATAAAGCAACTGATATTAATGCATTAGGCGCACGCTTAACGAATAGATTTGTTGAATTTTGTGAAAATTATGGAAGCGAATTGACACTTGTTATAGAACCAGGAAAGTTTCTAGTAAGCGAGTCTGGAAAATTTCTAGCTACTGTAACTACGGTTAAGCATGCTGCAGAAAAACGTTTTATTTTTTTGGATTCAGGTTTTAATCACTTGATGCGTCCTATGCTTTATGATGCCTATCACGATATCATTAATTTATCTAATCCAAGCGAAAATTTAAAAAAATATGATGTAGTAGGCTATATCTGCGAGACCGATACTTTTGCAAATGACAGGCTGCTTGCCGAAACAAAATCAGGCGATGTGCTTGCTTTTGCTAATGCAGGAGCTTATGCTTTTACTATGGCGTCTAACTATAATTCGCGCTTGCGACCTGCAGAAGTACTTTGTTTAAATAATACCTGTAAGCTAATACGCAAACGCGAAACATTTGAAGATTTACTACACAATCAAGTGCTTGATTGAATTATA
>CAYPAK010000181.1:0-3559 GCA_964408665.1 uncultured Flavobacteriaceae bacterium
CCTAATTAGCTGTTTCTAGAAATCTAAAAGTGTATTATTTTTGAAGTAATTTATATGTCTGTTTGGCAATTTCTAATTCTTCATTTGTAGGGATAACTAGTATTTTTACAGCACTAGATTGGTGTTCTATAGCCGTTAATTTATCAAAATGATTATTATTTTTTATTTCATCTAAAGCAATACCAAGATACGATAAGTTGCTACAAACTTGCTCTCTAATAACATTGGAATTTTCGCCTATTCCAGCCGTAAATACTAATGCGTCTAAGCCATTCATTATAGCAGTATAAGCACCAATATATTTTTTTATACGATAAGTATTCATCGCTAAGGCTAATGTGGCATTTTTATCTCCAGCACTAGCAGCTTTTTCAATATCACGTAAATCACTCATTCCTGTAAGACCAAGCATACCGCTTTCTTTTTGTAATAAATTACTGATATCAGTTGTGGTATAACTGAGTTGTTGCATTAAATAAAGTATTACCGATTGGTCTATATCACCACTTCGTGTTCCCATTATAAGTCCGTTCATAGGGCCAAAACCAAGACTGTGGTCTATACTTTTTCCATCTTGAATAGCGGTCATACTACAGCCATTACCTAAGTGAATACTTATGATTTTGCTATTTTTTTTATTTAAATAGTTGATAGCTTCTTGAGATACATACTGGTGACTTGTACCGTGAAAACCATAAACGCGTATATTTTCTTTTTCATATAATTGATTTGGTATGGCATAACGATGCGCGACTTCAGGAATTGTTTGATGAAAAGCCGTATCAAAAACAGCTACTTGTTGCGCTTTAGGAAAAAGTGCTTCGGCAACGGTTATTCCTGTGAGATTAGCAGGATTGTGTAAAGGAGCGAGAAAAGCCAAATCTTTAATAGTTTGTTTTACAGCTTTAGTAATTAATGTAGTTTTTTGAAAAGTGTTTCCACCATGAACCACGCGATGTCCTACGGCATTAATTTCATCAATATGATTAATAACACCAGTTTCTTTATTCGATAAATAGTTGATAATTTTTTCTAAACCTATTTTATGATTAGGAATAGCAAGTGTATTATTTAACGAAAAATGTTTTGTTTTGTAATGGATTTCGGCATCGTTTAAACCGATTCGCTCTAGAAGTCCTTTGGCTATAACTTTGCCTTGTGGCATAGCTAATAATTGAAATTTAATAGATGAGCTTCCTGCATTGAGTACTAGTATTTTCATAATTATTTAGATTCCTTGTGCTTGTATAGCGGTTATAATTACGGTATTAAAAATATCATCGGTTGTGCAGCCACGACTTAAATCATTTATAGGTTTATTAAGCCCTAAAAGCATTGGGCCTATGGCTAATGCACCTGTTTCGCGTTGCACCGCTTTATACGTATTATTTCCTGTATTTAAATCTGGAAAGATAAGAATACTAGCTTCTCCTGCCACTTCAGAATCAGGGAGTTTGCTTTTTCCCACTGTCATATCTACGGCGGCATCATATTGTATAGGTCCTTCTATTTTGAGTTGCGGTTGTTTTGCTTTGACAATAGCAGTGGCTTTTCGTACTTTTTCTACATCTTCGCCTATTCCAGAGTTTCCAGATGAGTAAGAGAGCATTGCTATTTTGGGTTCAATGCCAAAGGCAGTACTTGCTGCTGCAGCTTCTATAGCTATTTCGGCAAGTTGCTCAGCATTAGGGTTGGGGTTAATAGCGCAATCACCATAAACAGAAACCCGATCTTCTAAGCACATAAAAAATACCGAAGATACAATGGACGCCTTGGGCTTAGTTTTTATAAACTGTAAAGCAGGCAGAATAGTGTGTTGTGTTGTGTGTGCGGCGCCAGAGACCATACCATCTGCATGTCCTTTGTAAACCATCATAGTACCAAAATAGGAAACGTCTTCCATTTTATCTTCTGCCATAGCGAGGTTTATACCTTTGTGTTTTCGAAGTTCATAATAGGTTTTCGCATAATCTTTAAATTGACTAAAAGTAGCGGGATTAATAATGCTTATTTTAGTAGTGTCAAAATCAAAGTCAATTTTTTTAAGGCGTTCTTTCACCTTTTTTTTATCACCAAGAATGGTTAGTTTTACTACATTTTGATTGATTAATCGTATGGCAGCACTAAGTATGCGTTCGTCTTTTCCTTCGGGAAGTACAATGTGTTTTTGTTCTTTTTTGGCGCGTTTTAATAAATTATATTGAAACATACGAGGTGTGATGCCTTTGCTCTCAAAAGTAATGAGCTTGTTGGCAAGTTCATCTACATTTACATGCTTTTCAAATGCTTGTATAGAAAGATTTATTTTACGAATATTATCGGCATAAATTTTAGGTTTTACCTCGCTCACAGCATTGGCTATTTTAAAAGTTCCTTCGTCTATTGTTAAAATAGGTATTTTGTGGTCTAAACCGTCTATGAGTTTTATAATAGCTGGCTCAGGAGTTAAGCCTCCAGTGAGTAATATACCTGCAAGTCTTGGATAATTATTGGAAATATGCGCTTGCAAAGCGCCTAAAATTAAATCGGAGCGATCACCAGGAGCAACCATTAAGGTATTTTCTTTGAGTCTTGGCAAGTAGTTGTGTAACTGCATAGCTCCAACAACAAAATTGCCAATTTCCAAATGTAGTCGGTCTTTTCCTATTAATACTTTTGCGCCTAAGGTGTCTTTAAGCTCTTTGATAGTAGGATTTATTAAATGTGGAATAGTAGGAATGGCATTAACCAAAATATGTTTTGGTAATTTTTTACGCAACTCTTTATAGATCCAAGGGCTGTTTTTTTCTTGAATTTTATTAGCAATAACTGCTAGTACTTCTACTTCACGTTCTTTAAATAAATCATAAGCGGCATACATATTATTTACAAAATCCTCCATACTTTTATGAGAGCCACTTTCTACAATAATAGCAGGAATACCTAAGTTTTTGGCAATATCAGAGTTTATTTTAAGCTCTGTTGCGGTTCCTTCCCCAGAAAAATCAGTTCCTTCTACAAGTATAAAATCAAAGCGTTCTTCTAATGCTTTGTATTTTTCTATAATATAATCGGTAATTTTGTTTTGCTCGCCGTTATGCTGCATTTCAAGGACTTCGCTTTTAGTAAATGCATAGGCTTCTTCAAAATTGATGTCAAGCTGAAAATGCTTCAGCACAGTATCAATATGATTGTCTTTTTTTTGGATTTTAAAATCACTTATTATGGGCTTAAAATAACCTACTTTAGCTATTTTTCCTAGTAACATACGCATCAGCCCTAAAGTTACTACTGATTTTCCGCTACCACTTTCCATAGTAGCAATATATACTGCTTTACTCATCGCTTTTATTTGTACTACAAAGGTACTATATAATGCTAAATAATGATGGTATTATTTTACTAAAATTAATTAAAAATGGGTAATTTAAAAACCAGTATTTTCTTAATAGAAAATACTGGTTTTTGATAAGGCTAAAGAAATATTATTATTATTTATTTGAGTATATTTTTTATTCAATTTGAGTATATTGAAACTGTGTGTTTCCACGCTCGCCAGCATCATTAGTTAAAGTTAAAA
>CAYPAK010000182.1:0-3556 GCA_964408665.1 uncultured Flavobacteriaceae bacterium
AAAAACCCCTACAAATATTAATAGGTGTAGGGGTTATAAATTGTTTTAAAACAGTTAATAATTACTGGAAAGCAGGAATACCTGTAATATCCATTCCTGTAATTAATAAATGTATATCGTGAGTTCCTTCATAAGTTACTACAGATTCTAGGTTCATCATGTGACGCATAATAGCATAATCTCCTGTTATACCCATAGCTCCTAGTATTTGTCTTGCTTCACGACCTATTTCTAATGCCATAGCTACATTATTACGTTTTGCCATAGAAATTTGTGCAGAAGTAGCACGTCCTTCATTGCGAAGTTGTCCTAAACGCCAAGTAAGTAATTGTGCTTTGGTAATTTCGGTAATCATTTCGGCAAGTTTCTTTTGTTGTAATTGAAACGAAGCAATAGGTTTACCAAACTGTATGCGTTCTTTAGCATAACGCAAAGCAGTATCGTAACAATCCATTGCAGCACCTATAGCTCCCCAAGCAATTCCGTATCGTGCAGAGTCTAAACACTGTAGTGGTGCACCAAGACCGTCTTTACCAGGTAATAAATTTTCTTTTGGCACTTTTACATTATCAAAGATAAGCTCTCCTGTTGCCGAAGCTCTAAGTGACCATTTATTATGTGTAGTAGGAGTAGAGAAGCCTTCCATACCGCGTTCTACAATAATACCTTTAATACGTCCTGCTTCGTTTTTTGCCCAAACTACAGCTACATCAGCAAAAGGAGCGTTAGAAATCCACATTTTAGCGCCGTTTAAAAGATAATGGTCACCCATATCTTTTATATTGGTTTCCATTCCTCCAGGGTTTGAACCGTGATTTGGTTCAGTAAGCCCAAAGCATCCTAGCATTTCGCCACTTGCTAGTTTAGGTAAGAATTTTTGTTTTTGTTCCTCACTTCCAAAGGCAAAAATAGGATACATCACTAATGATGATTGTACAGATGCGGTAGAACGAACACCAGAGTCACCACGCTCTATTTCTTGCATGATTAATCCATAAGACATTTGGTCTAGTCCTGCTCCACCATATTCTTCGGGTATATAAGGGCCAAAAGCGCCTATCTCTGCTAAGCCTTTTACTATTTGTGTGGGAAACTCTGCACGTTGTGCATAATCTTCTATTATAGGGCTTACTTCTCGTTTTACCCATTCTCTTGCTGTATCGCGAACCAGTTTATGTTCTTCGGTTAATAAATCATCTAACTGATAATAATCTGGTGCTTGAAATAAATCTTGTGCCATTATTTTTGGTTTAAAAATTAAAACTCCACAAAGTTAATTCTATTTATTTATAAAAAAACCCTTATTTCTAAATTATTTATACTTTTTTACGCAACCAAAGCGTTTATAACCTATCTTATAAGTACATAAAGCAATAAACCAAAATGGTTAACCGAATAAAAATAATAAATCTCTTTAAGCGAAGCAATCAAGTATTGGTTGTGCGATATTGGTCGCGTTACCGAAATCGGTTGATATTATCAGGTTTATTATCTAGTCGTATCGAAAAAATGTATGGAAGTTATAAAAAAGGACTTATTACGGCTAAGGAGTTTCGTACTATTATTCTAGATGATATAAATAAGCATTATAAAACGATGATGAATTGATTTTTTTTGTATCTTTAGGCTTATTTTTTAATTCTAAAGCATGAAAAAACAAATTACCTTTCTCCTTTTATTTATTAGTATTACTAGTTTTGCACAATTATTTGAAGTAAACAACATAACTAAATCGGATTTATTAGAAAAAAGTTACCCTTTAGATAGTACTGCAACGGCAGCTATTCTTTATCAAGAGCGCAAAATTACATTTCCTGATTATAAAATTCATGACTTCTATTATAAGCGTATAAAAATCTATAAAAAAGCAGGGTTTGACTATGCAACGGTTGAAATACCCTATTATGTAAGCAGTAAAGGAAAAGAGTTAATAGCAAGTATCAAAGCATACACTTATACTTTAGTTGATGGAAAAATAGTAAAAACAGCTTTAGCTAAAAAGCAAATTTTCACAAAGCAAATTTCTAAATTTTATAAAGCTAAAATATTTACTTTTCCAAATATAAAAGAAGGTTCTATAATAACATATAGCTATACACTTTTATCACCTTATTTACAGCGTTTAGACGATGTAGAATTGCAAGATTATATTCCTATAAAAAAAGAAATTATTTCATTTAGAGTTCCTGAAGGATTGGCTTATCGTTCTATTTTAAAAGGCTTTCTACCTATAGAAAATAATGAAGATGGCAAAATAACTTTAGAAAATATTCCTGCTATAAAAGACGAACCTTATGCAGGAAATATTGATAATTATAAAGCAAGTATTGTATATGAACTTGCCTCTGTAGAATTTCCAAATTATTATAAAAACTATTCCACTACTTGGGATGCTGTGGGCAAAAAACTATTATTAGATAGTAAATTTGGTTACCAACTCAAAAAAAATAAATTTCAAGAAGAAGATTTAACTACTTTCTTAAAAAACACAGCTACAGATGAAGATAAAATGCTAAAAGTATTTGCTTTAATAAAACAAAAAATAAAATGGAATAAGAAAAGCAGCATTTATAGTGATGGCATAAAAGATGCCTATAAAAAAGGAGAAGGTAATGTAGCAGATGTTAATCTAGCATTGACCGTAATGCTCCGTAATGCTGGTTTAGATGCAAGCCCTGTTTTGGTAAGTACTGTAGATCATGGTATTCCGCTTTATCCCACTATTGCAGGGTTTAACTATGTTATTGTTATGGTAAAAACAAATCAAGGTGCTTATCTTCTAGATGCTACCTCAAAAAATAGTTTTCCTAATGTATTGCCTAGTCGGGTTTTAAACTTTCAAGGGAGAGCTTTAAAAAAAGATGGCACTTCTTTCTGGGTAAATCTATATCCAAATGAGTTTTCTAAAAAAGAAACTAGTTTAATGGCAAAATTTACCCTTGACGGGTTTAATGGTTTTTCTAGAACAAGTCTAGATAACAACATACAACTGAGCTACCGTAACCGCTTACAAGGAAAAGATAAAGACGCTTTAATTTCTTGGTTTGAAGACAATCATCCTAATGTGGAGCTGAGTGATATTAGAATTAATAATTTGGATAATTTAGAGAAAAACTGTAACCAATTAGTTAAATTTACTACTACTAGTTTTTATGAAGAACTTGGTGGTAAAATATTTATAGACCCATTACTTTACTTAAAACGAACAGAAAATCCTTTTAAAGCAAAAACAAGAGAATTCCCTATATTTTATGACTATCCTTGGTATAAAAGTAATACAGTTTCTATTACGATACCTAAAGGCTACCACATAGTGTCTGTTCCTAAAGAAACAAAGTATGAACTCCCTGATGAACTGGGCGGATTTGCTTATAAAGTAATACAAAAAGGAAATGTGATTACTACAAAATCTATAGTAAACATCAATAAAGGCGTAGTGGCAAAACGTTATTATCAAGATTTAAAAAAGCTCTATACCGCTATTATAAACAAGCATGATGAAAAAATAGTTGTAGCTAAAGATTAAGGTACTGTTTTGTTTCTGTCTAAAAGTAAG
>CAYPAK010000183.1:0-3554 GCA_964408665.1 uncultured Flavobacteriaceae bacterium
AAATGATAGCAGACAACTTAATGAATGCATACGAAGAAGTAAAAAAAATGTAATTGTAATTAATACTACAAATACATTATAAATCAGAAAAGCCTACAATAGTATTGTAGGCTTTTTTTTACTAAAGATTTCTAAAAAAATAGAAGTAACTAGAAACTATTTGTAACTTTACACGTCTATTATAAATAGAAAAAGAAATTATTATGAAAAAAATACTATTATTAATGCTACTATTTACTGCTTTTGGCTATGCTCAAGAGTTTACCATTAGTGGAAAAGTAAGCAATCATCTTGATGGAGAAACCGTATTTGGTGCAAGTATTTCTACAGCTGATTTTAAGTATGGCGTAAGTACTAATGAATATGGCTTTTATAGCCTAACACTTCCTAAGGGTAATTATACGATATTTGTTAGTATTATGGGTTTTGAAACCATTACAAAAAAGATTGTATTGAATAAAAATCAAACGATTAATTTTGAAATAAAAAGCGAAATTAATGAAATAGCAGAGGTCGTGGTTTCTGCTAAAGAAGCAGGTATAAAAGAGCAAATACAAAAACCTCAGATGAGCGTTGCTAAGTTGAGCGTAAAAACCATAAAAAAAGCACCTGTAGTTATGGGAGAAGTAGATATTTTAAAAACAATAACCTTGCTTCCTGGCGTTACTACTAATGGTGAAGGCTCTTCAGGATTTAATGTTCGTGGAGGAGCTGCAGACCAAAATTTAGTACTTTTAGATGAAGCAACTATTTATAATACCTCACATCTTTTTGGTTTTTTCTCTGTTTTTAATGCAGACGCTATTAAAGATATAAACTTGTACAAAGGTGGTATTCCTGCCAAATATGGAGGGCGTATTTCCTCCGTTCTTGATGTAAGGCAGAAAGATGGAAATTCCAAATCATTTCATACAAGTGGAGGCGTAGGACTTATTTCTAGCAGATTGTTATTAGAAGGCCCTCTAAAAAAAGATAAGGCTTCTTTTCTAGTAGCAGCACGGACTTCTTATGTCAATGGATTTCTAAAACTTGCGCATAAAGACCCTCGCGTTTCTTTCTATGACTTAAACGCAAAACTGTCTTATACATTTAATGGAAATAATAAGGTGTATCTCTCTGGTTATTTTGGGAAAGATAATTTTAACTTGCCTTTTTTTAATAATAGTTATGGTAACAATACCTTTAACCTCCGTTGGAATCATTTATTTAATGCGCGTTTGTTTTCAAACTTATCATTAGTATATAGTAAATATAATTACAGTTTAATTTTTAATACAATTGATTTTCGTTGGGATTCTAATATTGTTGATTTTAATATTAAATATGATTTTAAGTATAGCTTTAGTGATAAATATAAATTGAATTTTGGTTTAAATGCAAATAAATACAGCTTTAACCCAGGTGAAATAACGCCTACAAGTAACACTTCAAGTATTATAGCTAGAAAATTAGCTAAAAAATACGCTTATGAACCTGCTTTTTATGCTGAGTTGGAACATAAATTATCTGACAAATTGAATTTGAGATATGGTTTACGACTTAGTTCATTTTTTCGTTTAGGAGCGCAAACTATAAACCGTTATCAAAATGATTTACCTGTAGTTTATGACTCGGGAGCGGCTATTTATCAATCAGCAACGCCTATAGGAACTAGGTATTATGGAAGAAAAGAAATAATGGCTTCGTTTGGAGGTTTAGAACCACGTTTTTCATTAGCATATCAATTAAATGAAAACACATCTTTAAAAGGAAGTTTTCAGCATATTAACCAATATTTGCATTTGATTTCCAACACCAATTCTGCAACGCCACTAGATGTATGGGCACCAAGTGGAAAATTTATTAAACCAGAAAAGTCAAATCAATATGCTGTAGGTTTTTTTAAGAATTTAAAGGACAATACATACACATTAGAAGTAGAAAGTTACTATAAAACGGTTGCAAATAAGTTGGATTATATAGATGGCTCTAGTCTTGTGGCTAATAATCATATAGAAACAGAAATTTTAGCAGGTGACGCAAGGTCTTATGGTTTAGAATTTTCTTTGAAAAAAAACACAGGAAAATTTACAGGATGGCTTAGTTATACACTTAGTAAATCAGTGCAACGAGTGCAAGGGAGAACTGCTTCAGAAGTAGGGATAAATAATGGAGATTGGTACAATACACCTTATGATAGAACACATGATGTATCTATAACAGGGAGCTATAAGCTAAATGAGAAATGGCGCTTTGGAACAAACTTTGTTTTTCAAACAGGAAGACCTACTAATTATCCTTCAGGGCAATACCATTTTGGAGGAGTTACAGTACCGGTTTTTGTAGCACGTAATGCAGAAAGACTTCCCGCATATCATCGGTTAGATGTTTCTGCAACACTTACACCAAATAAAAATAAATATAGAAAATGGCAAGGAGAATGGGTATTTGGTATTTATAATCTTTATGGAAGAAAAAACGCTGCTTCTATTACATTTAGAGAGAATACAGAAACACATTTTAATGAAGCGGTACAAACTTCAATATTTGGCTTTATGCCAGCAGTAACTTATAACTTTAAATTTTAAATAGCATAGATTATGAAAAATAGATATTATAGCATTATAGCAAGTTTTATTTTAATTACATTTTATGCCTGCGAAAAAGTGGTAGATGTACCCTTAGAAACAGCTCAAGAACGCTTAGTTATAGAAGCCTTAATTGCTTGGGAGAACGGAACGATAGGAAATGAACAAACTATAAAACTAACAAAAACAGCATCATATTATACCAATGATATTGTCTATGCTACAGGAGCAACGGTAACAATAATAGACACCAATACTACAGCAACATTTTCCTTTACAGAAACTACGCCAGGTATTTATACAACGAGTACTTTTGTACCTATTGTTGGAGATAATTATCGTTTAACTATTGCTTATAATGGTTCCCAATATGTAGGCGAAGAGACCTTACTTGCTACACCAGCAATTAGTGTTGTTGACCAATCTACAGCCGATGGTTTTAGTACTACAGATCCAGAGGTAAATGTCTATTTTCAAGATGATGCTAATGAAAATAATTACTATCACATTGATTTGTCACAAACACGACCAAGCTCAGGAGATGAAATAAACAATGATTATTATAATTATTCTGATGAGTTTGAAAATGGAAATATATTGCATTTTTTCTATGAAAATGAAGATATTATAATGAATGACACTTTTGACATATCACTTTATAGTATATCTACTCGTTTTTATCATTTTTTACAGCTTTTAGATGTGCAAGCAAATAGTAATGCAGGTCCTTTTTCTTCGCCACCAGCAAATGTAAAAGGAAACTGTAACAATATAACTAATGAAGATTTGTATCCTTATGGTTATTTTGCCTTATTTGAAAAGCAAAATGCCACTTATACATTTCAGTAGTTACTATTGAAATAAAATACTAAAAAAAACAGCTAATTAATTTAAATTAATTAGCTGTTTTTTTTAGTTAGAAGTATTTTAGAATTACTTTGCTTTAGCAAAATTTTCAGCAACTTTATCCCAGTTTATTACATCAAA
>CAYPAK010000184.1:0-3506 GCA_964408665.1 uncultured Flavobacteriaceae bacterium
GTTAATATATGTTTGTTTTAGGCAAATTTATATTAAATAATTGTAAACTACAACTCTTTAACTAAATTTAACTATTTAATGCTTCTGCTCCTCCTACTATTTCTAGTATTTCAGCAGTAATGGCTGCTTGTCTCGCTTTGTTATAGGTAAGTGTCAGCTCATCACGTAGCGCCCCTGCATTATCAGTTGCTTTATGCATTGCTGTCATACGTGCGCCATGCTCAGAAGCAAAAGAATCACGTAATGCTTTATAAAGCTGTGTTTTTAGCATTTTTGGCATTAATTGTAATACTATTTCTTCTTTTGAAGGCTCAAAAATATAATCTACAAGTGCGTCAGAAGAATCTTCTTCTTTAACACTAACTATAGGAAGAAACTGCTCTTGAATTACATCTTGATTAGCTGCGTTTTTAAAATGATTATAGATTAATTCTATTTTGTCAAATTCTGTGTTTTTAAAACTTTCCATTAAAAACTCAGCAATTTTTGCAGCATTTTCATAGGTTAATGCATTAAAAATTTCATTATCATTTTTAATAACATTAAATTCTTTGGCTAATAAATCATTACCTTTTTTACCTAATGTAAAAATGGTAACATCTTTCCCTTCGTTTTTGTAGCTATTTGCTAAATTACGTGTTGCTTTTATTATAGAAGAGTTAAAACCTCCACAAAGCCCACGATTTGAAGTAATGGCAACTAAAAGTACTTTTTTTACTGGTCTTTCTGCTGTATAATCACCGCCTATTTCACCATCTAAAGTTGCACTTAAATTTTGTAATAATTCCGTAAGTTTTGTAGCATAAGGATGCATTTGAGTAATAGCATCTTGCGCTTTTTTCAATTTTGCAGCAGATACCATTTTCATAGCACTTGTAATCTGCATTGTTGAACCAATTGACGTTATACGGTTTCTTATTTCTTTTAAATTTGCCATTTTATTTCTATTTAGAATGAAGTAACGTATTAGTAATACGTTACTTCAAGTCTTAGTATATTATTATGCTTTATATTTTGCTGAAATTTCTTTAGCAGCAGCAGTTAATACATCGGTAACTTCATCGGTAAGTTTACCTTTTTTAATAGTTGCTAATGTATCGCTGTGTTTTGCACCAAGATAAGCTAAATAATCTGCTTCAAATTCTTTTACTTTGTTCATAGGAACATCTTTTAACAAGTTTTTAGAACCTGCATAGATAATCGCTGTTTGATTTTCTACCGTATAAGGGTCATTTTGTGCTTGTTTTAAGATTTCTACGTTTCTACGTCCTTTTTCTATCACACCAAGTGTTACAGCATCAAGGTCAGAACCAAATTTAGCAAACGCTTCCAATTCACGGAATTGTGCTTGATCAAGTTTTAATGTTCCTGATACTTTTTTCATAGATTTAATCTGAGCAGAACCTCCTACACGAGATACCGAAATACCTACGTTAATAGCAGGACGAACTCCTGAGTTAAATAAATCTCCATCTAAGAAAATCTGCCCATCGGTAATAGAAATTACGTTTGTTGGGATATATGCAGATACATCACCTGCTTGTGTTTCTATAATTGGTAATGCTGTTAATGAACCACCACCTTTTACTTTACCTTTTAATCCTTCTGGAAGGTCATTCATATTTACAGCTACTGAATCATCTGCAATAATCTTAGCAGAACGCTCTAGTAATCTAGAGTGTAAGTAGAATACATCTCCAGGATAAGCCTCACGTCCTGGTGGTCTTCTTAATAATAAAGAAATCTCACGGTATGCTACAGCTTGTTTTGATAAATCATCAAAAACAATTAATGATGGACGACCAGTATCTCTAAAGTATTCTCCAATACAAGCACCACCAAACGGAGCATATACTTGCATTGCAGCAGGGTCAGACGCGTTAGCTGCAACTATAGTTGTATAAGCTAAAGCCCCTCTTTCTTCTAATGTTTTTACAATATGTGCTACTGTAGATGCTTTTTGACCAATAGCTACATAGATACAATATACAGGAACTCCTGCATCGTAAAATTCTTTTTGGTTTAATATAGTATCAATAGCAACAGTAGTTTTTCCTGTTTGACGGTCACCAATAATAAGTTCACGTTGTCCACGACCTACAGGTATCATAGCATCAATAGCTTTTATTCCTGTTTGCATTGGTTCGTTTACTGGCTGACGGAAAAGTACTCCTGGTGCTTTACGCTCTAGTGGCATTTCTATCAAGTCTCCTGTGATAGGTCCTTTACCATCTATAGGTTTTCCTAGTGTGTTTACTACACGTCCTACAATACCTTCTCCAACTTTTAGCGAAGCAATACGTTTAGTACGTTTTACTGTAGAACCTTCACGAATAGCTTCCGAGTGTCCTAGTAATACGATACCTACATTATCTTCTTCAAGATTTAGTACAATACCTTGTGTACCATCTTCAAACTCTACTAACTCTCCATACTCTGCATTGTCTAATCCAAATGCACGAGCAATACCATCTCCAACTTGTAGTACTGTTCCTACTTCGTCTAAAGATGCGCTGCTTTCAAAGTTTGAAAGTTGTTCTTTTAAAATTGCTGAAACCTCAGCAGGTTTTATTGCTGCCATAATATATTAATTACTTAATTCTCTTTTTAATTTTCTAAATTTATTTGCGATACTCGCATCGTATTGTAAATCACCCACACGAAGGATAAAACCTCCTATAATTGCAGGATCTACTACATTTTCAAGGACTGCACTTCTCCCTGTTAGTTCTTTTACTTTAGCTAAAACTTTATCTTTTAAAGTATCTGTAATTGCTATAGCAGTAGTTACTTTTGCTTCTTGTACACCTTTAGACTCATTATATAAACCATTAAATGAAACCGCAACATCTTGTAGTAAAGCAAGTCTTTTATTTGCTGTTAGCAATTTAAATAAGTTTTTTGTAATATCATTGGTGTTTGAAAAAATAGCTAATAATGCTTTATGCTTATCGGCTATTTTTATAGCAGGATTTTCTAAAACCACTTGCAAGTCTTTGCTTGAACTGATAGTAGTTGCTACACTTTGCATATCGGCAAAAACAGCGTCTAAAGCGCCTTTATCTTGGGCTAATGACAACACGGCTTTTGCATATCTTTTTGCTGCTCTAGATCCTATCATAGTCTTAGTTTAAAGAAACTTCTTTTATCATTGAATCAACCAAAGTAGCTTGTTTTTCTTTAGATTCTAACTCAGAACCTACTACTTTTTCTGCAATATCTATAGATAATGACGCTACTTGTTTTCTTATATCGGCAAGTGCTGCTTGTTTTTCGTTAACTATTGCTTGTTTGGTTTGCTCCATAATTTTAGCAGCTTCTGCTTTAGCTTCATCTTTAGCAGCTTCTATAGTTTGCGCTTTCATCTCACGTGCTTCTTTAAGCATTTCGTCACGTTGTGCACGCGCTTCATTAAGAATACGTTCGTTATCTGCATTTAAGTTTTTAAACTCTGCTCTAGCTTTTGCTGCTTGATCCATAGCATCTTTTATACCATTTTCTCTAGC
>CAYPAK010000185.1:0-3469 GCA_964408665.1 uncultured Flavobacteriaceae bacterium
AAGCACCCAAATGGTTGAAGATGCTGAGCAGATGATGCAAAACTATCCTGAAGATGCTAACTATTAATCATTAAAAATGATACAAAACTGGCTTAAAAAACCATATCCCTTTCCGTTAGCAATAAAAGAAAAGTTGTTTATTAACTTTGGATTTGGAACTTTTATCTTTGTGTTTTTAGCATTATTAAAACCCTTTGGTTTTACTGAATTAGGTGCTAATACGCACTATTTTGCTTTAGTTTATGCATTGATAACTTTTTTTTCACTTAGTTTTATTATATTTATTTTACCATTAATTTTCAAGAATTTTTTTAATGTAACTAACTGGACAATAGGAAAAATGTTGTTGATTACGGCCTTAGCATTATTTATGATAAGTATTTTTAACTACTATTTTTCAATATATAACTTTAAGCACTTGGCAGTATCAAAGCGAAACGTGATATTTTTTCTTTGGACAACCTTTGTTACAGGTTTTTTTCCAATAACACTCTATTTGTATATTTCAGAAAAGCAAAAATCTCAAACTAATAACGCCATAGCATTAGCAGTATCAAAATCAAAATCAAAAACTTCAACAGTAGTAAAACGAAATAAAATAGAGGTTGTAGTTTTTGGTGAGAATAAGAAAGAATATTTTGAGTTTAATATTGATGACTTATTATTTATAAGTTTTGAAAAAAATTACGCCACCTTTTTTTATAGTGTTGATGCGCTTGTCAAAACAAAATTAATGCGTATTTCCTTATTGAAAATAGAAAAACAATTAGAAGTATATCCATTTATTATTCGTTGTCATAAATCATATATTGTAAATACAACACGAGTAAATCAAATAAAAGGAAATGCAAGAAATTACCAATTAGAATTAAGTACTAACCAACAGGAATATTTAATACCAGTATCTCGCTCTTTTCCTAAAGAATTACTGTTTACATTGATAAAATAACCCCTTCCCATTGAACACAAACCACTACCACTTAACACATTTTTTTGTGCTAGACTAAAAAAGTTTGTTCTTTTGCCAAAGAAATAAAAATCAATAAAAAAATAGAAAATTATGAAAAAATGGACAGTAATTATACTGCTACTAAGCGTAATTAGCCTTTCGGCTCAAACACAAAATATAAAAGGAGTAGTGATTGATGCACAATCAGAGTTTCCATTACCACAAGCAACGGTTGTAACAACAGTAGAAGGTACAGACTATTGGGCTACAACTAACTTTGATGGAGAATATACTATAGAAAACGTACCAACAGGAAAAATAACGATTAAAGCATATTATACAGGCTTTTCGACACAGCATTTTTCAAACTTAAACTTAGTTTCAGGTAAAGAACTTGTAGTGAACTTCCGTTTATTAGAAAAATTAGAACAAATAGACGAAGTAGTAATAGTTTCCAAAAAGAAACGAGAAAGTACAGCTTTTGTAAGTACATCTTCGGCAGAATTTAATGTAGAACAAGTAGGACAGTACGCAGGTTCATTAAACGATGTTTCGCGTATGGCTATGAATTATGCAGGTGTAAGTGCTAGTGATGATTCTCGTAATGATATTATTGTGCGAGGAAACAACCCTTCAAGTTTGCTTTGGGTTATAGAAGGCGTAGCGGTGCCAAGTCCAAACCATTATTCTACTAGCGGTTCTTCTGGAGGGCCTGTGAGCATGTTAAATATAAACACACTTAGTCAATCTAATTTTTTATCAGGTGCATTTCCTGCTAATTTTGGTAACACCACATCGGCAGCTTTTGATTTGCAATTTAAAAAACCCAATAATACTAAAACAGAATATGTAGCTCAAATAGGTTTTGCAGGAGCAGAACTTGGTGTAGAAGGGCCTTTTTCTAAAAACAGCAAGGCTTCATACCTTGTAAATTATCGTTATTCTACACTAGCATTGTTTGATAAGATAGGTTTCGATATAGGAGTAGGTAGTGCCGTACCAAAATATCAAGATATAAATACGGTAGTAAATATTCCTACAAAAAAAGCAGGAACATTCAAGGCTTGGGCTATAGGAGGGCTTAGTAACATCACTTTTAATAATGATGGTGAATCTAATAATAATTATTTTGACCAAGATAACACAACATTATCTCAAGATAACAAAAACCTAATTTCAGGGCTATCGCATCATTTTTTCTTTAACAAAAAAACAAGCTCCAAAATAGCCGTTTCATATAGTGATGTAAATCAGATTATAAAAATGGACACACTAAATACAGTTAACAGTAATTATGAACGCTCTTTTGAAGAACAATTAGCAACCAAAAGGCTTGCTGTTAATGCAAAAATTAACACTAAAATCAATAGTAAAAACAAACTCTCATTAGGTATAGACTACACCAACTATAATCTTGATTTTTATATTTTAAACGTAGATAATGCATACGAAAACACCATTAACAAAAAAACAGCTTTAACAGCGCTTTACACCAATTGGCAACACCGTTTTTCTGAAGATTTAGTGCTAAACTTAGGAATGCGTTATCAGTATTTTGAGCTAAACAATCAAGGTGTGGTAGAGCCACGAGCAGGGTTAAAATACCAATTAGGAAAAACAAACCTAAGTTTAGCTTACGGACTGCACAGTAATATGAATTCTATGATGAGCTATTTTACCAAACAAGAAGTAGCACCAATGCAATATGAATACCGTAATCTGGACTTGGCGTTTGTACAATCACACCATATCGTGTTAGGAGCAAGCACAAAATTATCGGAAAAACTAAACCTAAAAGCAGAACTGTACTATCAGTACTTATTTAATGTTCCTGTGTCACACGAAGACCCAACCTATTCTATTATCAATTCTGGTTATGGTGCTGCAGGAGGAGCGCAAATATTTTTTGACGAATTATATAACGAAGGCAAAGGGAAAAATTACGGATTAGATTTAACCTTAGAATACCCTTTAAACAACGGTTTCTACACCTTACTTACAGGAAGTTTTTATGATTCTTCTTATCAAGGATATGATAAAATTTGGCGTAACACAGCTTGGAATAGTAATTTTATGTCAAGTCTATTAATAGGAAAAGAATATATAGTTAATGATAAATCAACCTTTGCAGCAGATATCAACTTAAATTATGCAGGAGGAAAACGTTACACAACTATAGATTTAGCTGCGTCACAGCTAGCAGGAGAAGCCGTATATGATACAGCACATAATTTTGAAAACAAGCTAAAAGACTATTTCAGAACCGATTTAAAACTAAGCTACAAACGTAATGGCAAAAAAATCAACCAAGAATGGAGCTTAGATTTACGAAATGCTTTTGATATAAAAAACATTTTCTCACACGATTATAATGCAAGAACAAACAATATAGATACATCATACCAAACAGGCTTATTACCAGTTGTACAGTACAGAATACTATTCTAGAAAAGAATTAAAGTAGTTTATTTGGGCGTTACCACAAGGGTCGGGCTTTCGGCAGTCGCTTTCTCTTGCAAA
>CAYPAK010000186.1:0-3452 GCA_964408665.1 uncultured Flavobacteriaceae bacterium
TTCAATTTTTAGTAGAATTTGCAAAAACTAGTTAAAACTAAAATCCATTTACTATATTTGCAAATAAAGTATTTAGTACCTATGAAAGATTTTTTAAAATTTATAACAAGTAAAGTATTTGTAAAACAGCTTATTTATTTTGCTATTTTTATGACCATTGGGTTGTTTGTATTGCAAATTTGGTTAAAAAGCACTACCAATCACAACGAGTATATTACCGTTCCTGATTTGTCAAAATACAATATAGAACGCGTAAAACGCACTTTAGAAGAACAAGAATTAGCATTTGTAGTAAAAGATTCGGCTAATTTTAATCCTAATTTTCCACCTTTTTCGGTTATAGCACAACAGCCTAATGCGGGCGAAAAAGTAAAAGAAGGTCGCAAAATTTACCTTACACTAAACCCGCATAATTACGCCAAAGTAAAAGTGCCTAATGTAATAGATAAGACTAAGCGACAAGCCATACCAAGCCTTAAAAACGCAGGATTTACCATAGGAAAAACCTATTATATAGATAATATCGCTAAAGACGTAGTCTTAGAAATTCGTCATAATGACACCAAAATAAAACCAGGCATTTACCTTAGTAAAACTGCCAAAATAGACCTTGTACTAGGGAACGGAAATGGAAACTAAAAAAGAAGAAGTTAATCTTGACAACTTATACGAGCATTATAAATTTGTAGTAGATCCTAAGCAAGAGCCCCTTCGTGTAGATAAATATTTAATGAGTTTTATACTCAATGCAACACGAAACAAAATACAACAAGCTGCTAAAGATGGACAAATAGTAGTAAATGATAAGCCTGTAAAGGCCAATTACAAAGTAAAACCAAAGGATATTGTGCGCGTAATGCTTGCACATCCGCCAGTAGAAAACACCATACTTCCTGAAGATATACCGCTAGATATTGTCTATGAAGATGAAGATGTATTAGTCATCAATAAACCTGCAGGAATGGTCGTTCACCCAGGACACGGCAACAGCTCAGGAACACTGGTAAATGCCTTAGCTTATCATTTTGACAACCTACCAAGTAACGATAGAAACCGCCCGGGATTGGTGCATCGTATAGATAAAGACACCAGCGGATTGCTTGTAATTGCCAAAAATGAAGAATCATTAGCGCACCTTAATGAGCAGTTTTTTAATAAAACTACCGAACGCATTTACCATGCACTAGTTTGGGGAGATGTAAAAGACGACGAAGGAACTGTAACAGGTAATATAGCACGGCACCCTAAAAACCGTCTTATAATGACTGTGTTTGATGAAGAAGATAATGAATATGCAAAACATGCGGTAACGCACTACAAAGTGTTAGAGCGTTTTGGTTATGTTACACTTGTTTCATGCCAATTAGAAACAGGGCGCACACACCAAATACGTGTGCATATGAAACATATAGGTCATACGCTTTTTAATGATGAGCGCTATGGTGGCGAACGCATTCTAAAAGGTACAACTTTTACCAAATACAAGCAATTTGTAGAAAACTGTTTTAAGCTCATGCCAAGACAAGCGCTACATGCTAAAACATTAGGATTTGAACATCCCAAAACAGGAAAAATGATGCGTTTTGAAAGCGAAATGCCTATAGCATTTGTACAAGTAATTGATAAATGGCGAAGTTATTCCACACATAAAGCACACGAAGAATAATTAATTTTTTTAACTTATGAAAATCGTATTATCTCCAGCTAAATCTTTAGACTATCAAACGCCTGTTCCTATATCAAAATATACTACACTTGATTTTGAGCAGGAAGCGGCACAAATAAACCAAGTGCTAAAGGCTAAAAAGCCACAAGAACTAAAGGAATTAATGCATATTTCAGATAAACTGGCGGAACTTAATTGGGAACGAAACCAAAATTGGTCCTTGCCTATTACAGCAACTCGAAAAGATGCAAGACAAGCTGTTTTTGCCTTCAAAGGAACGGCTTATGAAGGCTTAGATGCGTATTCATTAACCGAAGCTAATATTTTAAAACTACAAGAAAAGTTACGCATGCTCTCTGGGCAATATGGTATTTTAAAACCCTTAGATTTAATGTTGCCTTATCGCTTAGAAATGGGAACAAAAATGCCTTTTGATGGCTATAAAAATCTCTATGAATTTTGGCAACCCAAACTAGCTGCTTATCTCAATAACGAAATGAAAAAAGATGAGGTATTAATTAATTTAGCAAGTAATGAGTATTTTAAAGCTATTGATAAAAAAGCATTGAACCATCAAATAATCACACCTGTTTTTAAAGATTATAAAAATGATAAACTCAAAACCATTAGCTTTTTTGCCAAAAAAGCAAGAGGTTTAATGACACGATTTATAGTAGAAAATGATATTACAAACTATAAAGATTTAGTAGCTTTTGATAGTGCCAATTACCGGTTTGATAGCAAACTATCTAGCGAAACCGAATATGTGTTTACTAGATAATGCTTAGTGAAGCAAAAAGAGCTACATTAAAGCTCAAAATAGAAGCCGAAATAAGCAGTACCAAAACACTAATTTCGCAATACGAAGAGGTGGTAAAACCCGTAGCTCCAGACTGTGCCATTGGTCGTGTTTCGCGCATGGACGCTATTATTAACAACAGTGTAGCGCAAGGAAACTTGGATAAAGCCAAGCAGAAACTAGTCAAACTAAACATTGCCTTAGCAAAAATAGACCAAGCAGATTTTGGCACCTGTACACGCTGCAAAAAACCTATACAAGAAGGGCGCTTGCTCTTTATGCCAGAAAGTAATCTGTGCGTGCATTGTGCTGCATACCATTAGTCAATGTAAAATAGTCTAATAAATTATTTTATTTTCACTATTTATTCGTTAAAAATACGCGTCATAGCTATGGCTATACCTGTGTTTTTTGCCTTTAACTAGCAAAAATAATTCTAATTTATTTTTAGACTATTTTGTATCAATTAATGGTGTAACATTTGTTTCTGAAATTGAAAGTGATTTCCTGTAAATTTTTGTAATTTTACACCAAAATAAAGCCATGAAAAAAGAAGAAAAAATTATTTGGTCGCTTAATAAAGAGAATAGCCAAAAACCACTACAAATAAATACTATTCCGATAAAAAAATCGTTTTCGGAACGTCATAAAACACTATCTTATGTATTAGTAGGCTTGCTGTTTTCATTGGGTTTTGGTTTTTTAATACTACCTACAGAAACCAGCATCGACAAATGTATTACTAGTAATTTCTGTATCAATTCACTAGAAAACCCTATACTTTTTGGGCTTTACTTGGGGCTTATCACCTTTGCAATTCTACTAGGAATTGTATTGACCTATGAATATATTGTAAAGCTTTCGCGAAGTAAAATGCATCTTACAATATTTACCGTTTTATTTATTCTTATTGCGGTAATAAGTGTTGCTGTTTGGTATTTTTCTAATGATGCCATAGACCGCGAACGCACCAGATTATTGCCTATA
>CAYPAK010000187.1:0-3404 GCA_964408665.1 uncultured Flavobacteriaceae bacterium
CCATTTTCTAAGATTATTGGATTAAAAACAAGACTTAAAAAACGTTTTTCACGAGCTTTTACAACAGTAAGTTTAGCATTTAATCCTGATGCTAATGTTGTTTTCTTCAAATCAAACAAAGTTACATCAGTAAGTGTTTCGTATTGAATGTTTGCTAAAGTGTAATTGCTTATTTCATTAAAATTAGTCAACCATTTTGCTGAATACATTAAATTTTTACCATTATAATAAATAGTATTAGCTGTGTAGTTCGGTAATTTTATTACTTTTGTAGTACTTACAGCAAATTCTTTTGCCCCAGAAAGCCAATTAATTGTTATATTTTTGGTTAATTCTTGCGCATTAATAGAAAAAGTAAGCAAAAATAAAATAAATAGTACTTTAAAGCGTTTGAACATTGTTATGAATTTGGTTCGTATTCTTTTTAAACGTACGTTTCAAGTTAATAGTATGCAATAAAAATTAAAAAAAAAGCTTTTATAGATAATAAACAGCTTGCTATTTCGTTTTTATAAAGCATTCGGCAGAAAATATATAAAAAATTTATTAATATATTGTAATAATTAGTATATTGCCGGCTGAAAATTTTGATAATTAAACTCAATTAAAAATAGATGATGAAAAGAAGTTTCACATTAAAATTAATCTTTACCGCATTAGTAATAAGCGGAAGTTTTGTTTCTTGTAAAAAATCTGGAGGAGGTAGAGGAATCTCTGATGGTACAGGATGGAAAATGGATGGAAGAGATGGTGGTTTTCAAGCCAACACAAGATATAAAGGGCAAGAAACAGGTCCTGGATTAGTCTTTATAGAAGGAGGTAGCTTCACTATGGGACAAGTTCAAGATGACGTGATGCATGATTGGAACAACACCCCAACACAACAAACAGTTCAATCTTTTTATATTGATGAACATGAGGTAACTAATGTTATGTATTTAGAATACCTTGACTGGTTGAAAAGAACATTCCCGCCAGAAAACCCAGAATATAGAAATATTTATTATGGAGCGCTTCCTGATACTTTAGTATGGAGAAGTCCGCTTGGAAGTAATGAGGTTTTTGTAGAAAATTACTTACGTCATCCTGCATATCAAGAATTCCCTGTAGTGGGTGTAAGTTGGGTTCAAGCCATGCAATACTGTAACTGGAGAACAGACCGTGTGAATGAGTTTATCTTAGAAAAGAAAGGTTTATTCCAAAAAAACGCACATACACAATTCACTAATGGAGCAAGTAACTTTAATACAGACACCTATTTAGCTGCACCAGAAAACACGTATGGTGGAGATTCTACAGCAATAAAAAAAGGAATACCATATTATAAATATAATAGAGAAAATGCAGATCCTGATAGTAAAAAAGGAATAAGACCTGAAAAAGCAACAAGAGCTGCAAACACTTCAGATGGTTTGTTATTACCAAAATACACATTACCTACAGAAGCACAATGGGAATATGCCGCTAAAGCTATTGTAGAAAATAGAGAGTATAATAATATAAAAGGGCGTAAAAAGTATCCTTGGAGAGGTATGTACACAAGACGTGGCGACCGTAAAAGAGCTGGCGATCAGCTAGCAAACTTTAAACAAGGACGTGGTGATTATGCAGGTATTGCTGGATGGTCGGATGATGATGCTACGCTTACCCAAGAAGTAAAACACTATCCTCCGAATGCATTTGGTTTATATGATATGGCTGGTAATGTAGCCGAATGGGTAGCGGATGTTTACAGACCTATTATAGATGCTTCTGCAACTGACCTTAACTATTATAGAGGTAATGACTTTACCAAACAAAAAATTGGTGAAGACGGAAAAGTTGTTGTAATCAAAGAAGGTGTAGAATATGATACATTGACTAATGGACGTATAGTGCCAAAAGTACTTCCTGGTTCTGTAGCTCGCGAAACTTTAGATGAAGCCGATGTTTATCTTAGACCTAACTTTGAAAAAGCATACAATGTGAACTATAGAGATGGAGACTTTCCTTCTACTCGTTTTTACGAACAATATACTTCAGACAGTTTAGAATTTGAAGAATTGAAAAAGAAAACAAACATGTATAACTCTCCAATGAACAAAATATCTAGAGATAGTTTAGGAAATATCATTAGAAATAGAGACAAATCTAAAGATCGTACTTCTTTAGTAAGTGATGAAGTTCGTGTTTACAAAGGAGGTTCTTGGAAAGATAGAGCATACTGGTTAGACCCTTCTCAAAGAAGATACTTACCACAAGATATGGCAACAAATTACATTGGGTTTAGATGTGCTATGCCACGTGTAGGTAGAGAAAGCTTAAAAAAGAAACGAGCTAGAGATTAATTTCTTTTCTCAATTAATACAAAAGTGCTATCTTTGGATAGCACTTTTTTTATACAAGAAAACCAATGGAAATAGCACAAATACACCAACTGTTTGTTACAGAACAACTAATCATAAATACAGATAGTAGAAAAAAAATACCTAACAGCATCTTCTTCGCCTTAAAAGGAGAAAACTTTGATGGCAATAAATATGCTCAAAAAGCAATAGAAACTGGCGCTTCATACGCCGTAATAGATGATGAAAACTATTATGATGAGGACAATAAGCAACTTATCCTAGTAAATAATGTTTTAGAAACACTACAAAATCTAGCAAAACACCATCGTGAGCAATTCAATATCCCTGTTATAGGACTTACAGGAAGCAATGGAAAAACCACTACTAAAGAATTAATCAACGCAGTTTTAAAAGAAAAATACAACACTATTGCCACCATAGGAAACCTCAATAATCATATTGGCGTTCCACTTACACTACTTCGCATAAAACCTCAAACTGAAATTGCTATTATAGAAATGGGCGCTAATCATCCTAAGGAAATTGAATTTTTATGCAATATAGCTCAACCCGTATTTGGTTATATTACTAATTTTGGAAAGGCACATTTGGAAGGGTTTGGTAGTCTTGAAGGTGTAATAAAAGCTAAAACAGAACTCTATACTTTTATTGATAACAATGATGGTATGAAATTCATTAATGGATACGACCCTAAACAACTTGAATTAACAAAGCAAAATAACACCATTACTTTTTGTGATGAAAAATGTGCTATTACTATTACGCAAACTACAAGCAAACCCTATGTAGAAGCATCGTTTAATAATATTACAGTTCAAAGCAATCTCATAGGCGATTACAACTTTAATAATATTGCTGCTGCTATTGCCATTGGTCATTACTTAAAAGTGTCAACTAACGAAATAAAAAGAGGGATTGAGAATTATACGCCAACGAATAACCGTTCCCAATTGATAACTAAAGGGACTAATAAGATAATTTTAGATGCTTATAATGCCAATCCAACAAGTACTACGGCGGCAATTAACACCTTTAGTGAATTAACCGACAGGAACA
>CAYPAK010000188.1:0-2136 GCA_964408665.1 uncultured Flavobacteriaceae bacterium
GGGTAAGTAAAGAAATCTACTTGTTTGCCATTTTTTATAAATTCTTTTAGCAAAGTCATCGTGTGTTGAGGTACAACCACAGGGTCTACACTTCCTATAATTTCTAATAGTTTTCCGTCTAAATTTTTTACATAATTATGAATACGGTTCTTTTTAAAGCCAGCTTCATTATCTTGCCAGCGATCCATGTAGCGCTCGCCATACATTATTTCATAATATTTCCAATCGGTAACAGGGCCTCCAGCAACTGCGGTGGTAAAAATGCCAGGATGGCGTAGCATTAGTGAATTAGTCATAAAACCTCCAAAACTCCATCCGTGTACTGCAAGGCGTTTGCCATCTACATAAGGTAGTGATTTTAGGTAATCAACTCCTATTAGTTGGTCTTCCATTTCTACTTCGCCTACTTGACGGTGTATGGCGCTTTCAAAATCAAAACCACGATATGCAGAGCCATGATTGTCTATAGTAAACATAATATAGTCTTGCTCTGCAGCCATCCACTGCATCCAAAGATTAGATCCGCCAAGCCAAGAATTGGTTACAAGCTGTGCGTGAGGTCCTCCATAAAGATACACCATAACAGGATATTTTTTTGAAGGGTCAAAATTATACGGTTTTATAATACGTCCATATAAATCTTTACCATCTTTTGCTTTTAGTGTTACAAATTCGGTTGTACCTAATTGATATTCTTTTAATGGATTTGGAGCTGTAAAAAAAGTACGCTCGCTATTGTTTTTAATATTTTTCACCTTTACAGTTCGAGGTGTGTTAATACTTGAATACGTATCTATGATGTATTCTTTATTAGGGCTAAGCTGTACGTGATGTGTTCCTGCTTCTTGTGAGAGGTCAGTTGCCTTTCCTTTGCAGTTTAGCTTTACTTTGTAGGTTTTGGTTTCTCTTGGGTCTGTTCCTGTACCGCTTATAAGTACATATTTGCCACTTTTATCAAAACCAATAATTTCTTTAATTTCCCATTTAAATTTTGTGATTTGTTTCTTTAATCCTTTATTAATATCATATTTATACAAATTCATAAACCCGTCACGCTCACTAAGCCAAAGAAACGCTGTATTGCTATTTGGCAAAAATACTGCAGTATGTTCTGGCTCTACCCATTTTGGGTTGCTTTCTTCAAAAAGTGTTTTTACTTTATTTCCTGTAGTAATATCATAAATGTTGAACCACATATGGTTTTGGTCACGATTTACTTCTGCCAGCAAAATATATTTTTCATCAGGAGACCAAGACAGATTAGTTAAATAATGCTCATCTGAAGTATCAATGTTTAAATAGTTTGTTTTTTGTGTTTTTAAATTATAAAATCCCACTTTAGGTATTTCACTATCCATACCATTCATAGGGTATTTAATGCTTTTTAGTGTAGCAGGAGTAGTGGTGACATCTACAAGCGGATAATCAGCTACTTTGCTTTCGTCTTTTTGATAAAAAGCGAGATAATTACCTTTAGGACTCCAAAAAGTTCCTTTGGTAATACCCATTTCTGAACGAGCAATAGCTTGCCCCGAAACAATGTTTTTATCACTAATAGCGGTAACGGTTATTTTAGGATTTGTACTTGTAGCAATATATAAATTATTAGCAATAGTATAAGCCGTTGCGTTTGCGGCGATATTATATTCGTTATTTTCAGCTTCTGCTGCTGTATTTACGCTGTTTTTTAATTCATCTTCAATATAATTATAATTATAGGTAGTATTTCCGCTAGAAAAAATTACATTTTCGCTTGTTATTTTTTCAAATTGATATGGAAATCGTTTTAACGAAGGAATTGCTTTTTGTAATTCTTCAAGTGTTAAAAATGGTATTTTTTTATCCAATTCAGGATGCATTGCCGAACTTGCAACTAGTGATTTTCCATTGTTAATAGCTATTTCATTATTTCCTGTAATCCATTGTAGGTTTTTTCGTTGCGGATAAAGTCCTTTATAATAGCCCAAAACGGCATCAGAAATGGTTAAATGCTTTTTTTCTTGAGCAAATGATATACTGATAATACATAAAAATAAGATTGTTATTGCTTTTTTCATCGTTGAAATATTGTTTGTTATAATGATAAATCAAATATACATTATTATTCTAATATTAAGGAGTTAAAAGTTAAAAGTT
>CAYPAK010000188.1:2236-3385 GCA_964408665.1 uncultured Flavobacteriaceae bacterium
GTTTAATTCTAAAACAAAACAACAAAAACAAGGCAGTGTCGTTATAATTAAAATATAAACTCGATATTTGCACTAAAATCAAAAACTATTGAAGACAAGAATCATATTATTAATTAGTTTTTTTAGTGTTACGCTATTTGGGCAAACCAAATATGCTAACGCTTTTTTAAATATTGGTGTAGATGCAGCAGCATTTGGATTGGCTAATGCTGTTGTAGCACAAACGCAAGACGCTAACGCTATCTATTGGAACCCTGCAGGTCTTGTCCATATCGAAGATAGTGAAATCACTTTAATGCATGCTTCCTATTTTGCTAATATTGCACAGTATGAACACGTGGCTTATGCTCGAAATATTGATAAAAAATCGGCTATTGGAGCTTCATTAATACGCTTTGCAGTAGATGATATCATGAATACTACACAGCTTATAGATGCTAATGGTAATGTAGATTATAATCGTATTAGCCTATTTTCTGCAGCAGATTATGCCTTGCATTTATCTTATGCAAGACGTGCAAGAAATGAAGATTTTAGTTATGGAATCAATGTTAAAATCATACACAGACGTATTGGCGATTTTGCCACGTCCTTTGGTTTTGGTGCTGATTTAGGTTTACAATACCAAAAAAACAATTGGAACTACGGTTTAATGCTTCGTGATATTACTACAACTTTTAATACGTGGTCTTTTAACGAAGACCAATTGGCTACGATACAAGCTGCCATTCCTGGGCAAAATCAAACTGCTCCTGAAAATACCGAAATTACTGCGCCAAAAGCACAGTTTGGTATTGCTAGAAAGTTTGATTTGCATTACGATAATTACCTTACTCCCGAAATAGATTTAACTATGCGTTTTAGTAAAACTCATGATATTTTCTCTAGTGAAGTATTAAGTATTAACCCAGCTATTGGTGTTGCTTTTACCTATCATGATTTTGCATTTTTACGTGTAGGAATAGGTAATTTTCAATACCAGACAAGCTTTACAGGAGAAAATGAACTTACTATGCAGCCTAATGTTGGTTTAGGCTTTACCTATAGAGGAATTACTGTAGATTATGCGCTTACTAATATTGGTGGGCAAGACAGCGTATTGTACAGTAATATTTTTTCTGTAAAAATAGATTTAGGAGCGTTTAGGTA
>CAYPAK010000189.1:0-3351 GCA_964408665.1 uncultured Flavobacteriaceae bacterium
AAAAATTAAATCTTTTGTAGCAGTATCAAAGCTTTTTGAATACTTGTGATATTAGCAAAATTGATGAGTAAGCGCAAACCGTTTTTAGTTTGTTTTTCTTTCATGGTGCATATTTTTGGGTTGTTTTGGGCAAATTTTATAACACGCATAAAGGTTTCTGTCTCATAAAACCCTGATTGTTGATTTGCTATAAAATAACATATCATACGTTGTTTTTTAAGAATTATTCGCTCAAAACCAAGTTGTTTTGCTAACCATTTTATGCGTACGCTGTCGAGTAAATCTATGGTTTGCACTGGCAGTTCGCCAAAACGGTCTATAAGATTTTTGGTGAATTGGCTAATACCCGATTCATCTTGCAGTTCGCTTAATGTTTTATACTGATTTAGGCGCTCAGTAATGGCACTGATATAATCATCTGGGAAAAGGAGTTCAAAATCGGTATCTATTTGTGTTTCTTTGACAAAATCTTTGTTTTTGAGTTCGTCTTTATAGAGGTTTTTGAATTCATTTTCTTTGAGTTCGTCTATAGCTTCATTGAGTATTTTCTGATAGGTATCAAAACCCATTTCGCTTATAAACCCACTCTGTTCTCCACCTAATAAATCTCCTGCACCACGTATTTCTAGGTCTTTCATGGCGATATTTATTCCGCTTCCCAACTCGGTATGGGTAGCGATAGCTTGCATACGTTTACGAGCATCATCGGTCATACTGTGTGATGGTGGTGTAATGAAGTAACAAAAGGCTTTTTTATTGGATCGTCCTACACGTCCGCGCATTTGGTGCAGGTCTGATAAACCAAAATTATTAGCATTATTAATAAGCATGGTATTAGCATTAGGCACATCTAAACCGCTCTCTATGATAGTGGTAGATACCAGCACATCAAACTCACCATTCATAAAGGCAAAAATGAGTTGTTCTAGTTTTTTGCCATCCATCTGTCCGTGACCTATAGCCACGCGTGCATCTGGCACAAGGCGTTGTACCATTCCTGCTACTTCTTTGATGTTTTCTATACGGTTATGTATAAAATACACTTGCCCATTTCGAGCTATTTCGTAGCTTATAGCGTCACGGATAATTGCTTCATTAAAACGTACCAATTTAGTTTCTATAGGATAACGGTTTGGTGGTGCGGTACGGATAACAGACATATCGCGTGCTGCCATAAGTGAAAACTGTAGGGTTCTCGGTATAGGTGTTGCAGTAAGCGTAAGCGTATCTACATTAGCTTTTATGGTTTTTAGTTTGTCTTTTACGGCTACACCAAATTTTTGTTCTTCGTCTATAACGAGTAAGCCTAAATCTTTGTATTTTATTTTGCTATTGGTTAATTGATGTGTGCCAATAACAATATCTATTGTGCCGCTTTCAAGACCTTTTAGCACTTCGTTACGTTGCTTAGTAGTACGGAAACGGTTGAGGTAATCTATAGTGACAGGAAAATCTTTTAATCGTGAAGTAAATGTTTTGTAATGCTGAAAAGCAAGTATGGTTGTAGGCACAAGTATAGCTACTTGCTTACCATTATCTACCGCTTTGAAGGCTGCACGTATAGCTACTTCTGTTTTTCCAAAACCTACATCACCACAAATAAGCCTGTCCATAGGTTGCTCGCTTTCCATATCTTTTTTCACAGCTTGTATTGCTGTAAATTGATCTGGCGTATCTTCGTACATAAAGCTCGCTTCAAGCTCGTGTTGCATATAACTATCAGGAAGATATTGGTAGCCTTTTTGGAGTTTTCGCTTAGCATAAAGCTGAATAAGGTTATAAGCAATATGTTTAACTCGTGCTTTGGTTTTTTGCTTGGTTTTCTTCCACTGACTAGAACCTAATTTGTATATTTTAGGGGCTTTACCGTCTTTACCATTATATTTGGCTATTTTGTGTAAAGAATGAATGCTTAGGTACAAAATATCGCGTTCACCATAAATAAGTTTTATAGCTTCTTGCTCGCTACCTTCTACTTGTATTTTTTGAAGTCCACCAAACTTACCTATTCCGTGATCTATGTGTGTAACATAATCACCAATTTCTAATTGGGTAAGCTCTTTGAGGCTTAATGCCTGTTTTTTTACATAACGTGACTTGAGGTGAAACTTATGGTAGCGTTCAAAAATCTGATGATCTGTATAGCAAGCTATAGCATTATCATAAGAAACAAAGCCTTTGTATAACGGCAAAACAACGGTTTTGTATTGCACGCTTTGATCTATTTCTTCAAAAATATCAAAGAAGCGTTGTGCTTGTTTTTGGCTATCACAGAAGATATAGTTTTGAATACCCTTTTGGGTATTGTTGTGTAAATTATCTATCAGTAATTCAAATTTTTTATTGAATGTAGGTTGCGGCTTCCAGTTAATAAATGTGGTATCGGTATTTTCTTTTTGGCTTATTACTGTAAAGTCTTTTAGTTGCTCAGCGAGTAACTGCCCGTTACAAAAAAGCTCTGCTGGCGAACTGTGTTTTAGTGTTTCTGATAGGTCTTTAAAATTACTAATTGCTTTTTCAAAAAACGAATCTAAACGGCTGTAAAAACTTATTTCGTCTTTGAGATAAACAATGGTTTTAGTACCTATATATTTTAAAAAACTAAGGCGTTTTTCTGCTATAGTTTTGGTTTCTACATTAGGCATAATGCCTATTTTATTCAGTTTTGTTATAGAAAGTTGTGTTTCTATATCAAAGGTGCGAATACTATCTACTTCGTCACCAAAAAACTCAATACGATAGGGCAAATCATTACTAAAAGAATACACATCTACAATACCTCCACGAAGTGCGTATTCGCCTGGCTCGGTTACAAAATCTACACGATTAAAACCGTATTCGTGTAGTACATCGTGTATAAAATCTAGCGATACTTGCTCGCCAACACGTAATTTTAAAGTGTTTTTTTCTAATGCTGTTTTGGTTACTACTTGCTCAAAAAGTGCATCAGGATAACTGATGATAACGCTTGGTTTTTTCTGCGAATTGATACGGTTAAGCACTTCTGCTCGTAGTAGCACATTAGCATTATCTACTGCTGCCACCTCATAAGGGCGGCGGTATGATCCTGGGAAGAATAGCACTTCTTTTTCGCCTATGAGTTGTTCTAAATCATTGAGGTAATAGGCAGCTTCTTCTTTACTAGCAAATAATAACAAAAAAGGTTTTTTGCTTTTTTTGAATAAAGCTGCAAGCATAAAAGAGAGTAGCGAAGTGTCTATATGCGGTAGCGCCACTTGCTCATGAGCTGACTGAAGCAACGTTGCTAATTGCTGTACTTGTTTTGAAGCTTCAAAACGGGCTAGAATATCTTGTTTGCTCACGAACTTGTTATTTTTTTTGGCAAATGTA
>CAYPAK010000190.1:0-3326 GCA_964408665.1 uncultured Flavobacteriaceae bacterium
GCCTCTTGAAGTATATTTATTTTATCTTGAGATACTGTTTTGTTTGGATTGAATTTTTTGGTTGCATAGCGTGATTGTAACGCTTTTATGATGTTTGACATTTTCTTAGTTTTAATGCAAAGATAATTTATTTTATTTAGATTGCTGCACAAAAAAAGACTACCCAATAGGATAGTCTTTTTATAGTATGATATATTTGCTAATACTTATAGTGTATTTACAAATTTCTGTAATTTTGATTTTAAATTAGCTGCTTTATTATTATGAATAATATTCTTTTTAGCAATTTTATCAATCATAGAAACAACTTCAGTATATAAAGCGCTAGCTTCTTTTTTGTCTGTCATAGCGCGTAATTTTTTAATTGCATTACGCGTTGTTTTGTGTTGATATTTATTAAGTACACGTCTTTTATCGTTACTTCTAATTCTTTTTAATGCTGACTTGTGATTTGCCATAATATTTCTGTTCTTTCTTTGTTAAAAAATTGTAGCCCGTAGGGGAATCGAACCCCTCTTACCAGGATGAAAACCTGGCGTCCTAGCCGATAGACGAACGGGCCATTATGTTGCTTCCTTTCAAAAGCGAGTGCAAAAATAAATTTTATTTTTTACTTATGCAAACTTTTTTTTATTTTTTTATAAAAATTCACAAATGAATGTCTTGTTCATTTTTGTGAGTGCAAATATATATTTTTTTGTTTAAATAATTCAATATATTTGTAAAAAAATAAAAACTTTATGAAGTTAGATATATTAGCTTTTGGTGCGCATCCTGATGATGTAGAAATAGGTTGTGGTGCTACTATAGCAAAATCTATAGCAAACGGCTTGAAAGTAGGCATTATAGACTTAACTCGTGGTGAATTGGGTTCTAGAGGAACGCCAGTTATACGTTCAAAGGAAGCGGCTAATGCTGCAGAAATATTAGGCGTATCTATTCGAGAGAATTTAGGTTTTGCTGATGGTTTTTTTAGTAATGACAAAGCACATCAAATGCGTGTTATCGAAATTTTAAGAAAATATCAGCCTAGAATTGTGCTTTGTAATGCTATAGATGATAGGCATCTTGACCATCCTAAAGGTGGAGAGCTCGTTTCTAATGCTTGTTTTCTCTCAGGATTAAAGCGTATAGAAACGAAAGTAGATGGAGTGATGCAAAAGGCGTGGCGACCAAAACAAGTGTACCACTATATACAGTGGAAAAATATAGAGCCTGATTTTGTTGTAGATGTGAGTGATTATATAGTAAAGAAAATTGCAGCAGTTCATGCTTATAAATCTCAATTGTATAATCCTAATAGTAAAGAGCCAGAAACGCCTATTACCACACAGAACTTTTTTGATAGTATAAAGTATCGTGCCCAAGATTTAGGGCGATTAGTTGGGGTGGATTGTGCAGAAGGTTTTACTGTTGAACGTTATGTAGCTATTAATCAGTTAGATGATTTATTTTAAAAAAAATCAACAGAATTATTTGGTATTGAATTAAGAATTATAGTATCTTTGCATTCCAATTTTGAGAGAACTACTTAAAATTGGTTAAATGGTGGTTGTAGTTCAGTTGGTTAGAACGCCTGATTGTGGTTCAGGAGGTCGCCGGTTCGAATCCGGTCTTCCACCCAGAAGTAAGTCCCGATATATATTTATATCGGGATTTTTTGGGTTTATATGTTTCTAAAATATAAAAAATCCAACTTTAATAAGCTGGATTTTTATAATTAATTGAATTTAAGATTAATTTTTTGCAATTTTCTTTTCTAATTGTTTGATGCGTTTTGCATTTTTACCATCTACTCTTGAAGCAACTGCCCATATAGCAGCAGGTAACCATCCAATAAGTGTAATTTGCAAAATCAAACAGATAATACCCGATAATATTTTCCCTCTAAGAAAAAAAGATAACCAAGGTAGTAAAACAGCAAGAAGAATCATGTTATCCTAAATATGTTTTTAGTATTTTACTTCTAGACGTATGCTTTAATCTGCGCACCGCTTTTTCTTTTATCTGTCTTACGCGTTCACGCGTTAAATCAAAAGTTTCACCTATTTCTTCAAGTGTCATTGGGTTATGCCCTCCAAGACCAAAATATAAACGTACTACATCTGCCTCACGAGGTGTTAATGTGTCTAATGCTCTATAAATCTCTACGCGCAATGACTCGTGCAATAATGCTTTGTCAGGATTTGGAGACTCTCCAGAACGCAATACATCATATAGATTAGAATCTTCTCCCTCTACTAGTGGTGCATCCATAGATACGTGACGTCCTGCATTTTTTAAAGACTCTTTTACATCATGCTCAGTCATGTCAAGTTCTTTAGCTATTTCTGCTGCTGATGGTGGTCTTTCAAAACGCTGCTCTAACATAGCGAACATTTTGTTTATCTTGTTTATAGAACCAATTTTATTTAAAGGTAAACGCACAATACGAGATTGCTCCGCTAATGCTTGTAATATAGACTGTCTAATCCACCAAACGGCATAAGATATAAATTTAAATCCACGAGTTTCGTCAAAGCGTTGCGCGGCTTTTATTAAACCAAGATTTCCTTCGTTTATTAAATCAGGAAGTGTTAATCCTTGGTTTTGGTATTGTTTAGATACCGAAACCACAAAACGCAAATTGGCTTTTGTTAATTTCTCTAAAGCTCTTTGATCTCCTGCTTTTATGCGTTGTGCTAATTCTACCTCTTCTTCGGCAGTAATTAAATCTACTTTTCCTATTTCTTGTAAATATTTATCTAATGATGCGGTTTCTCTGTTGGTAACCTGTTTGGTAATTTTTAACTGTCTCATTTAATATTTTGTTTTATTTTGATGTCTTACACTACCTAATACGTAAGAAAATATAAAATGTTACATGTTTTGTATAAAAAAGTATATTTTTTTTAAAATGTGGTTATTAAGTATAAAGTTGTAAAGTTAGAAGTAAAGCAAGAGTTACTCTGAATTTAGTTCAGGGTCTGTAGATTTGGAAGAAAAAAATACTTAATTAAAACCGTATTCATTAGTGGCAGCTGCTGAATCAAGTTCAGCATGAGGTTTAGGAAGTTCAGAATTAATTCAATATCTTTGTAATCAGAAAAAAATAAAAATCATGAGAAAAAAAATAGTAGCAGGAAACTGGAAAATGAACCTGAATGTAGTAGAAAGTCAGCTATTAGTAGGTGAACTAATGCTTAAACTAGCCGAAGTAGATACTAATGCAAAAGTAATTATAGCTCCAGCTTTTGTAAACCTTCCTATAATAGATGTAGCTGTAGAAAATAGCTCGCTTGTTGTGGCTGCACAAAATATGCACCACGAAGAGAAGGGTGCTTATA
>CAYPAK010000191.1:0-3312 GCA_964408665.1 uncultured Flavobacteriaceae bacterium
TTGCTAAAGATATAACAGCGCTTGGCTACTCATTCTATTATGAAGCGGTTTCTAATCAATTATTTCCAGTATTACCTAATGAATTAATAGCCGAATTAGCCAAAAGTTATGATTTTCATATTTGGGAAGCTGTAGATGAAACGCATTCCGTAATTCGTTTGGTTACATCTTGGGCTACTACTGAGAAAAAAGTTAAAGGTTTTATTGATGTTTTGGAAGAGATAGGTTCGTAAGGTTTAATTAAATAATCATTTTTTTTATTATCTTTGTAATTAAGACGTTCTATATATGATTCAAAATAAAAAATTAATTATAGTATTACCTGCTTATAATGCGGAAAAGACTTTAGCAAAAACCTATAAAGAAATCCCTTTTGATATTGTAGATGAAGTTATACTTGTAGATGATTTAAGTACAGATTTCACTATAAAAGTTGCTGAAGACTTAGGAATTAAACATATTTTGAAACATCAGGTTAATTTAGGCTATGGTGCAAATCAAAAAAGTTGTTATGATAAAGCGCTAACACTCGAAGCAGATATAGTTGTGATGCTTCATCCCGATTATCAGTACACACCCAAACTAATACATGCTATGGCATCTCTTATTGCTAATGATGTGTATCAAGTAGTTTTAGGCTCTCGTATTTTGGGAAAAGGAGCACTTCGAGGTGGAATGCCTATTTATAAATATATAGCAAATCGTTTTCTTACGTTATTTCAAAATATATTGATGAATCAAAAACTATCTGAATATCACACGGGTTATCGTGCTTTTTCAACAAAAGTACTTCTTGATATTGATTATAAACAAAACTCTGATGATTTTGTTTTTGATAATCAAATGCTAGCACAGGTATGTTATAAAGGTTATGAAATAGCAGAAATAACTTGCCCAACAAAATATTTTGATGATGCTTCTTCTATTAATCTTAAAAGAAGTATTACTTATGGTCTTGGTGTTCTAAAAACATCAATTCAATATTTTCTGGCTAAAAAACTAGGTGCTTCTATTCAGATTTTTAATTAATAATTTTTATGTTTTCAAAAAAGACTAGTGCCTTTACGATAATAGTATTTATAAATTCTTTATTCTTTTATAAATATTTATCTCGTGTAACAAGTTATGCTTTATTAGGGCTTCCTATATATATATTCATGCAGTATGCACTTTATTTTTTCAGTGATATTATTTTTTTAAAATTAAAAAAGTTCAAAAAAATAACAATTAGTACAATAGCTTTTCTTCTTATTTTTTCCGTAGCTGTACATTATAAAATTTCATTAGATTCATTAAAAGTAGATAGGTGGAGTGTTATTGCGTCATTTTGGGATGCTTTATTTAAAGGAAAATATCCATATTTTGCTAAATCTCACATGGGTAATTATCCTGGTCCAATGCCTATTTATTTTTTGATAGCATTGCCTTTTTATTTAATCAATTTTTATAGTATTTTGAGTGTTTTAGGCTATGTTTTGTTAGTGTATATAATGAGAAAAAGAGATGCTACTTTTTTATTATTTTTATTGTTAATTTCTTTGTTTATGTATTGGGAAATAGTCACAAGAAGCACGATTTTTACATTTTCAATGTTTGTAGCTGCTTTGTTCTATAAAAAAGATATTTTAATAAAAAAACAATATTATATAACAGCTATAACTGTAGGCTTACTTCTTGCAACAAGAAGTGTTTATATACTGCCATATATTGTGTTTTTCTTATCAAGTATTTTGAGAAAAGAAAAAACGATAAAAGAGGTATTCACTTTTTTAATAATTCCTTTTTTAACATTTCTAGGAGTATTTTTGCCTTTTATAATTGGTTATGGTACTGATTTTCTCAAAATGAATCCCTTTATAATACAATCATCATTTTTAATACCTGCAAGTTATACGTTGTTATTTATACTCATAGCTTTTGCTTTTTCATTTTTAGTGAAGAA
This sequence comes from uncultured Flavobacteriaceae bacterium, assembly GCA_964408665.1. GTDB lineage: Bacteria > Bacteroidota > Bacteroidia > Flavobacteriales > Flavobacteriaceae > JALSVQ01. The sequence goes on from CAYPAK010000191.1 coordinate 1,943, forward strand.
AAAAGAAGATGAGTTATTTTATGCAGGATTGAGTTTGTTCGTGGCGATTGCTATTTATGCATTATACCAAATATATCATCATGGATTAAGAGAAGCTTTTTTTAGTAGTTATATAGATATATCTTATTTTATATTAGGTGCTCCTTTTCTTCTAGTATATTTATTCGTAGTAACAGCTAAAGAAAAAAATAATAAGCTTAATCACGCTGCTTCTTCTTTCTAAAAAAAGAAGCAATACCTGCAAAACCAATCGCTATAAGTTTCCAAAATTTAGCAAGTAATGCAAATGCTCCTACTTTAGCTAATACTTTTCCTGCGATAAGTCCTCCGATAGTCCATTTTGCTACAGTATCTACATCAGGTTTGTAATCACTATATGCAAATCCTTTATTAAATTTTACACTAGATAAAACAGGAGCTATTTTGGCTTCCACTTCTTTTAATTGTGATTTTAAAGCAACGGCATTAATCATAAATAAGCCTTTTCTTCCTAAAATGCGTAAATTGTAATTAAGCGTATTTTCTATACTATCATTAGTTCCAAATTTTAGTTCTTTTGCCCAATGAAGTACTTTTTCTTTTTTATCATAATAAGGAGGGGTTGCCCAGCCAACAAACTCAATAGGGTCGTAACCTTGTTTTATACGCTCTTTATTAGCATCTTTTGCATCTTTTTTTAATTGTTCTTCAAGCTCTTTGTAATCAATATCTTTTGCGTCATCATCTTTTACAAAACCCATATTATCATAGCTAATTATAAAAGCCCAAGATTTATCACCTAAAAGACCTTGTTCTGCTGGCACAAGCATACCTAATACATCATTATCTTTTGGGTTTCCCCATAAGTCTGTTAATACATAATTTGTCTGTTCTTGATCTAAAAATTTAAAACCAGTTGGTACAATTATCTTTGCATTTCCTTTGGGTAATGCTATAGTTCCATCTTTGTATTTTAATGATTTTTCTATTTGTTGAATGTATATTTCAGTGCTATCTACAGCGGTTTCTGCATAATTAAAAACAATAAAAAATAGTGCAAAAAGAAGTATAGTTTTTTTCATAAGGTGTAATTTATAAAAAAAAAGCCACACCGTATAATTATAGCATGGCTTTCTGTGATTTTTTTGTGTTAGTTGATGTTGTAATTTACAATTACCTGTCTATAAGACTCGTTATGGTCTTGAGGGATACTAGAGCCTCCTCCGTAAGCAGATAAATCTTCTAAGTGATATTCTAGCGTAGATTCAGAAAGCATCATTCCCTTTTGGGCTGCATAAGTATTGTAAGTTATAAGGACATCTTGTTGGTTCATTACGCTTATTGTAAAGCCAGATATATCCGTATCTATTTTCATGTTTAAAGTAGTTTTG
>CAYPAK010000192.1:0-3311 GCA_964408665.1 uncultured Flavobacteriaceae bacterium
CCTTCTCGAAATTTCATATAATACACTTTATAGTCTATACGCTCATCATCGTGATCTGCATCTGCAGTAGTCATTACATAACTTAAACGAGCATCATCCCAAAGTGATGTTTGCGTTCCTCCTGCTGGAATACTATCAAAAGTATAGGTTGCAGGGTCTAAATCTCCCAAATCATTTACATAATGTATTTGCAAGAAATGCTCTATAGAATCTAAATCTTTAGCATAACGCTCGGCCTCATCTTCATAAGAAAATGTATTCTGAGTTTGTGTTGATTTTTTCTTACATTGTACACTTAACACTCCCACTGCCACAAGAAGTAATAATATAACTTTATTTAATTTCATAATTTTTTATTTTTTCACTATAATAATGCGCAAGATACAAATTTTATTATTTTTGTATTCAATAAATCTAATTTTAACTTAATTTTATGCGAATTGACAAATATTTATGGTGCATCCGCTACTACAAAACACGGAGTATTGCTACTGATGCCGTAAAAAAGCACCATGTTCGCATTAATGGAAAAATTGTAAAACCGTCTAAAGATGTATTTGGTGGCGAAAAAATAACGGTTCGCAAAAACCAAATTAATTATGAAATAGAAGTGCTAGGCGTTCCTGATAATCGAGTTGGTGCTAAGCTCGTAGATCAATATCGGAAAGACTGCACGCCTAAAGAAGCTTTTGCTAATCAAGAATTACTCAAACTAGCCAAAGACCATTATCGTAGAAAAGGAGATGGACGACCTACCAAAAAAGACAGACGTGATATTAATGATTACTTAGAAACTGATGAAGAAGCTGAATAAAAACTATTGGTCAGCGCGCTACCAAAGCAAGCAAACAGGTTGGGATATTGGTTATGCCGCTACTCCTATAAAAACTTATATAGACCAATTAGACGACAAAGACTTAAAAATTTTAATTCCTGGCGCTGGCAATGCCTATGAAGCTACTTATCTTTTTGATAATGGTTTTAAAAACACGTACGTGCTGGATATTACCCAAGAACCTTTAGACAATTTAAAAAATCGGAGTACAGATTTTCCTAAAAAACAATTAATTAATGAAGATTTTTTTAGTCATAAAGCAACTTATGATTTAATTATCGAACAAACATTTTTTTGTGCATTATCGCCCAAATTACGTAGTGATTATGCTAAGCAAATGCATCAATTACTTCGTAAAAATGGTAAATTAGTTGGTTTACTTTTTAACTTCCCATTAACTGAAAAAGGGCCTCCTTTTGGCGGTTCTACTGAAGAATATTTAACTTATTTTAAACCTTACTTTGATATAAAAGTAATCGAAAAAAGCTACAATTCTATAAAACCAAGGCAAGGCAACGAATTGTTTATTATATTTACCAAAAAATAATTTATTAACCCACAAAAAAAGAGAAGTATGAATATCATTGATTCTATAAATAAAGCCATTGCATACTTCTCCTCATGGATTTGGGATTGGCCACTACTCATTATCGTATTAGGCGGCGGCTTATTTTTATTAATTTATTCGCGTTTTACGCCTTTTTTATATTTTGGTCATGCTATAAACGTATTAAGAGGAAAATACGACACGGCAAACGAAAAAGGGCAACTTAGCCATTTTCAAGCGCTATCTTCTGCCCTTGCAGCTACTGTAGGAATGGGGAATATTAGCGGTGTTGCCATAGCTATAACTACTGGAGGGCCTGGTGCTATTTTCTGGATGTGGATTACTGCTGTTGTAGGTATGGCTACTAAATTTTATACCAGTTCGCTCGCGGTAATGTATCGTGAAGAAGATGGCAAAGGCGGTTATCTTGCTGGCCCGATGTACATCATAAAAAAAGGGCTCGATAAAAAATGGAAACCTTTAGCGGTCTTTTTTGCTACAGCAGGACTTATTGGGACTATGCCTGCTTTTCAAGCCAATCAGCTTACAGAAACTATCATTAATATTGGAGAATTTGATGCCTACAAGATAGGTTACATAAATTTAGCATTTATAAAATTTATGATTGGTATTGGTATAGCCATAATTACCTCTCTTGTTATTTTTGGCGGTATAAAACGTATTGGTTTAATTGCTAGTAAATTAGTTCCTTTTATGGTTGGACTTTATTTTGTAGCTGTATTTACTATTTTAATACTAAGTTATCAAGCAATACCTAGCCTTTTAAAACTTATTTTTACCGATGCTTTTTCAGGAAATGCAGTCTTAGGAGGACTTTTAGGAACGCTTATAAAAACAGGGGTAAAAAGAGCTGCTTTTTCTAACGAAGCAGGAACAGGTACTGCGCCAATGATGCACGGAACCGCAAAAACGAACGAGCCTATTCGCGAAGGACTAGTAGCTATGCTAGGTCCTTTTATAGACACTATAGTAGTGTGTACACTAACGGCTTTGGCTATTTTGGCTACAGACACTTGGCATAATGCCTCTGGGAAAGGCGTAAGTATTACACTTGATGCATTTTCTAGTGCTTTACCTTATTTTAATATTGGTAAATACATTTTGGTTACTGCCATTTTTATCTTTGCATTTTCTACCTTGTTTTCGTACTCTCATTACGGAAAAACCTGTCTGGGCTATCTGACCAAACCCAAATATGGCAAATACTATAATTATTTTTATGTGCTTTCTATAGTTATAGCCGCTACGGTAAAACTAGATTTTATAATAAACCTTATAGATGGTGCCTTTGCACTTATGGCAATTCCTACTATGATAACTACCTTACTATTAGCCAAAAAAGTGAACCAAGCCGCAAAAAGTTATTTTGCAAAATTATAAGTTTAATTAGTAGATAGAACAAAAATAACTTACTCAAACAGCAGCACGACATCAATACCTAAAGCTTTTGCTAGTTTAAAAATAGTACTTAGTGATGTAGCAATTTCGGCGCGTTCTATACGACCGACTTGATTAATGGGTATATCAGCATCATTCGCTAAGTCTTCTTGCGATAGTTTTTGAGACAAACGAATATTTTTTAAGCGTTTACCAAAATTTATTAAAAACTGTTTTTCTTCCTTTTTTGACACAGTCAAAATTGAGGTATTTCCTAAAAAATAATAAACACATATTTGTGTTATTGTAAAATATATTATATATTTGAGCAGTATTACTTCAAAAAAACAACATGTTTAAAATATTACTTACTGTAAATCAGTATTTTATATTTATTTTTTGTAAAAAAAACATTTTTTTGGGTAACAAAATTATTCTTTTGGAACTATATTATATAACGCATAAATAACTACTTATGAAAAAAATACTATTAGCATTCTTACTACTAACAGCAGTTTGGGGTTTTGGGCA
>CAYPAK010000193.1:0-3311 GCA_964408665.1 uncultured Flavobacteriaceae bacterium
AGAGCACCTCCCTTTTAAGGAGGTGGTCCTGGGTTCGAACCCCAGCCAAGTCACTAAGAGTTAAGCATTGCTTAGCTCTTTTTTTTATATCAAATGGATTTATTTTTTAATCCAAAATAAATTAGAATTATTTTTGCGAGTTCAAGGCAAAAACACAGTCATATCTATAGATACGGCGCGTATTTTAATGCTGAAATCCTGAAAATAAATAATTTATTGGACTAAAAAATAGGTGCTTTTGGTATTATTGCACACATGGCGGAATTGGTAGACGCGCGGGCTTGAGGGGCTCGTGTCCTTACGGACGTGCAGGTTCAAGTCCTGTTGTGTGCACTATTTTTTTAATTAATTTCTCAATTAATTAACCTTTATATCAAAGAAAATGCTCAAATTTGTATTTTAATATTAAAATATAAAATTTTCTACCTGATGAAGAAACATAATTTTAGCGCAGGACCTTGCGTTTTGCCGCAATCAGTGCTTAAACAAGCTAGTGAAGCCGTACTTAATTTTAATAATCTAGATTTATCATTGATAGAAATATCCCATAGAAGCAAAGATTTTGTGGAGGTGATGGAAAAAGCAAGAAGTTTAGTTTTAGACTTGTTAGGTTTAGAAGGAAAAGGCTATACGGCGTTATTTCTTCAAGGAGGAGCAAGTTTAGAATTTCTTATGGTTCCGTATAATTTAATGAAAAACGATGGTGGAAAAGCCGTTTACCTTGATACAGGGACGTGGAGTACTAAAGCAATAAAAGAAACAAAATTATTAGGCGAAGTGATAGTTACTGCTTCGTCTAAAGATAAAGAATATACGTATATCCCTACAAATTATGCTATTGATGAAACGGCAGATTATTTTCATTGTACCAGTAATAATACTATTCGTGGAACGCAAATGCAAGAATTTCCTAAGACCAATATCCCTTTAGTTTGTGATATGAGTTCTGATATTTTCTCTAGAGAATTAGACTTTTCACAATTTGATGTGATTTATGCAGGAGCACAGAAAAACATGGGGCCAGCAGGAACAACACTCGTTGTGGTTAAAAATGAAATACTAGGAAAAACAGGAAGAAACATCCCTTCTATGTTAGATTACCAAGTGCATGCTAGCAAAGATAGTATGTTTAATACGCCATCAGTTTTTGCGGTTTACGTTTCTATGCTTACGCTGCAATGGTTAAAAGATTTAGGAGGTGTAGCGGCTATAGAAAAAATTAATAATGAAAAAGCTGCATTATTATATGGGGAGATAGACAGTAATCCATTATTTGAAGGAGCAGCTGCTAAAGATTTTCGTTCTAAAATGAATGTTACCTTTAGATTAACCGATGAATCTAAGCAAGAAGCCTTTGATAAAATTTGGCAAGAAGCAGGTATTAATGGTTTAAAAGGACACCGTTCTGTTGGAGGTTATAGAGCAAGTATTTACAATGCATTACCTTTGGAGAGTGTTCAAGTATTAGTTGATTGTATGAAAAAATTAAAATAAATAAAAATGGCAAATATATTAGCAAATGACGGTGTAGCTCAAACAGGAATTGATATGCTTGAAAAAGCAGGGCATAAAGTAATTACTACTACCGTAGCTCAAGAACAATTAGAAGATTATATCAATAAAAACAATATAGAAGTGCTTTTGGTGCGTAGTGCAACCAAGGTGCGTAAAGATTTAATAGATAACACGAAGCTCAAAATAATAGGACGTGGAGGTGTTGGTATGGATAATATAGATGTAGATTATGCACGTTCTAAAGGGATATCGGTTATTAATACTCCTGCAGCATCATCACATTCTGTAGCAGAATTGGTTTTTGCTCACTTGTTAGGAATGGTTCGTTTTTTATATGATGCAAACAGAAATATGCCACTAGAAGGAGATACGAACTTCAAAGGGCTTAAAAAATCGTATGCCAAAGGGCAAGAACTTCGTGGTAAAACACTAGGCGTAATGGGCTTTGGACGTATCGGTCAAGCTACAGCAAAAGTAGCCTTAGGACTTGGCATGAAAGTTATCGCTTTTGACCCTTTTATGGAAGAAGCTACACTTGATTTAACCTTTTTTGATGGACAAAAAGTTGATTTTACTATAAAAACCATTAGCAAGGAAGATTTGTTTAAGCAAGCAGACTTTATTACACTTCATGTGCCAGCACAGAAAAATTATGTTATAGATGATGCTGAGTTTGCTCAGATGAAAGATGGTGTAGGTTTAGTAAATGCAGCTCGTGGAGGTGTTGTAAATGAAGTAGCACTTTTTAAAGCACTAGAATCAGGAAAAGTGCGCTACGCAGGTGTAGATACTTTTGAAAATGAACCAACGCCAGCAATGCAGCTTCTAATGCATAGAGATATATCATTAACGCCACATATTGGTGCTGCTACCGTAGAGGCTCAAGATAGAATAGGTAGCGAATTAGCTACACAGATAATGGCTATTTTGTAATAGTAAATAATAGTTAAAAAAAAGAGCTAAGTAGTTAAACTTAGCTCTTTTTAATTTTTATTGAATTTCTATAACTCTATCATTCAATGCTTGTGTTGGTCTATAATTATCACCCATTAGCTGATGTAATTTTTCTAACTGCTCTTTAGACGCTGTAGGACTTTCTTTTAATACAACCCATTCTACTACTTCTGTACAAGGAGGTGTTGTAAAAGATCCTTTGTAATGATAATAGTGATCTGTTTTTGGTAAAACACTTAGAATATCCAGTTTTCCTTCCTCTTTATACTCTTTTCCTTTTTCTGTTGGGAAATTGGCTAAATACTTATCAAGAAAAGCTGATTTTTCACCTTCTTTATATAGTATGCTAATTACAGCAAATGTTCCATCAGCAGCTTTGTTTACAAAGTGGATTTCAAGTGGAAAGTGCTCACCATTAACAGTGTGTTCACTTAAAGTATGCATATGAAATTGTTTTAGTTTGTACTCTTTACCATTAAAAGATAGTGTGTTTCCATCAGAAATAACAAATTCTTCGGTATGTCCATTGTTTACAATTCGTAAATCTGAACTTTTATAATTTATAGCTAATTTGTTTTCCTTTGCTGCTTTTTTTGCATCTTGAATGTTTATTGGAGATTGTGCGTTTCCTGCACAATCAAGGTTTTTATCACTAATGCTAGACCAATGTTCTGGAGCTGTCTCTCCTTCGTAAGACCAATGTTTGTTGTGATGTTTTTCTTCCTTTACATGTTCTTTTACTACTGTTTTTTCTTCTTTGACAGTTTCTTTTGGTGTTTTTCTACAAGAATTTAAGCTTAGTACTGAAGCTAATCCAAAGATAAATAATTTTGTTTTCATTT
>CAYPAK010000194.1:0-3271 GCA_964408665.1 uncultured Flavobacteriaceae bacterium
ACTTGGTATATACTCCAAATGTATATACTGCTACGATTGAATTAGCAAGTGGAGAATCTTACAATGCTATTGTACAAGACATCCAATTTCACCCTGTAACAGACCGTATATTACATATGGATTTTTATCAAATATTTGATGATAAAGAAATCACTATGAATATACCAGTTATTATTGTTGGTAATTCGCCTGGAGTTATTGCTGGGGGAGCTTTACGTTTTAACAAACGTAGATTAAAAGTACGTGCTTTACCAGCAAACTTACCTGACACTATAGATGCTGATATTTCTGAATTAAATATCGGAAGCAAACTATATGTTACTCAGCTTAAAAACGACAAATACACACTTCTTGAAGCTGACAACACCGTAGTTGTACAAGTGAGAATGTCTCGTAACGCTACTGCTTTACCTGGAGATGAAACTGAAGAAGAAGAAGCAACTGAAGCAGCAGCTGAATAAGCTATTTTTGAAAATATATCAAAAAGCATCCTAGTTATTAGGATGCTTTTTTTATTTTAGCTAAAAAATAATTTATGTGGTTTTCTTTTTTAAAAAAATTGTTTTCTGCTAAAAAAACACAAAATATAACTATGAAAAAATATTTAATCGTAGGCTTAGGAAATATAGGCGCTGAGTATGAAAATACACGTCACAATATTGGTTTTAAAGTACTCGATGCTTTAGCTAAAGAAAAAAAAATATCGTTTGAGTCTGCAAAACTAGGAAGTATTACATCATTTAATTATAAAGGTCGTAAATTGATACTTCTTAAACCTAGCACTTATATGAATCTTAGTGGCAAGGCAGTAAATTATTGGCTTCAAAAAGAAAAAATAGCACTCGATAATTTATTAATAGTTACCGATGATTTGAATCTTAATTTTGGAAGTATCCGCCTTAAAGCAAAAGGAAGTGATGGTGGTCACAATGGACTTAAAGACATTCAACGTGTTTTAAACACTACAAAGTATCCTCGTTTTCGTTTTGGGATAGGCGATGAATTTTCTAAAGGAAAACAAGTGAATTATGTACTTGGCGAATGGTCTAATGATGAAGAAGCAAAACTAGTAGAACGACTTGCTACAAGCACACAATTAATATTAAGTTTTGCAACTGCAGGAATAGCTAATACTATGAATCAATTTAACGGAAAATAGCTTATTTACAATTAAGCAACTCTTCATGAATTAAATTCCAAGACTGCTCTAAAACTACAGGAACATCATCTTTTGTTAATCCTGTTACTTCGATATGTTTATGAAAAGTAGCTTTTATTTTAGCAGGTTTACCATAAAACCATTCAAACGGATACTTTTCCTTTAAATCACAAAAAGTAATGGGCACAATAGGTAATTGATGTGCTATTGCCATATAAAAGGCGCCTTTTTTAAACTTATCTAACAGAACACTTCTGTCTGGAACGCCACCTTCTGGAAATATACAAATACTCCTCCCTTGGTGTATTCTACGTTGCGCTTCATCAAAGACAGCCTTGCGACTTTCTGGAGATTTTCTATCTACCATTATAGCTGTTCGTTTGTAAATAAATCCAAAAATAGGTATTTTGCCTAGCTCTGCTTTACCTACAAATAGGAACGGTTTTTTTATTAAAATAAACATCAACATAATATCCATCATAGAGCTATGATTGGCTATAAACATATAATTTTTATCTCGTGCTATTTTTTGTTTTATAGTTTTAGAAACTCGAAAACCCATGCCAAAGAAGATAATATGCGCCCAAAGCCTTGCCATTTTATAAAAAAAAGGAAATAATTTTTCAAAACTAACCGCAATAACTAATATAGGAAGCATTATCAAAATAGGTATTGCAGCAAGTATTACAAACCAAATTCGCCAAATCGTAACTAATATAATTCCAATTATTTTTTTCATAAGTGTCAAATGTAGTAAATATTTATCAAATAGCGATTGGCAAATTCTTATAATAATGGTAGTTTTGCATTACGATTCTAAAAAATAATTATGTCAAGAATACTTACAGGAGTACAAAGTACTGGAACACCGCATTTAGGAAATATATTAGGCGCAATAATACCTGCTTTAAAAATGGCAGAAAATGCTGGTAACGAAACTTTTTTATTCATTGCAGATTTGCATTCATTAACACAAATAAAAGATGCTGCATTAATAAAAGAAAATACCTACAGTACTGCCGCTGCTTGGCTTGCTTTAGGGTTAGACCCAGACAAAGTTACTTTTTACAGACAAAGTGATGTGCCTCAAGTAACTGAACTAAACTGGTACTTGAACTGTTTTGAGCCTTATCAACGTATGACTTTAGCGCATTCATTCAAAGACAAAGCAGATAGACTGCAAGATGTAAATACAGGTTTATTTGTATATCCTATGCTTATGGCAGCAGATATTTTACTCTATGACGCCAACCTTGTTCCTGTAGGCAAAGACCAATTACAACATCTCGAAATGACTCGCGATGTTGCTTCACGATTTAACACCAAAATGGGAGAAACATTTGTGCTTCCAAAGGCTGTAATTCAAGAAAATACGCAGTTAGTTCCTGGTGTTGATGGGGAGAAAATGAGTAAATCACGTGATAACTTTATCAATATATTTTTGGATGATAAAAAGTTACGCAAAGTAATTATGAAAGTTCAAACAGACAGCACCGCTTTAGAAGACCCAAAAAATCCTGATACTTGTAATCTTTTTGCTTTATATAAATTAATAGCAAGCGAAGAAGAACAAGAAATAATGCGAAAAAAATATTTGGAAGGAAACTATGGTTATGGCCATGCTAAGCAAGCATTTTATGAATTATTGCTTAGCCATTTTAAAGAAGCACGTGAGCGTTATAACTATTATATGAATAATCTTGAAGCTATTGATGTAATATTAAGCAAAGGTGCAGAAAAGGCAAAAAATGTGGCAAACCCAGTGCTTAAACGTGTTCGAGAGAAATTGGGATACTAAAACAAGAATACGATTAATACTCATTTATTAACATTTAATACATTATTCCTTACCGTTTATGTAAATAATGTATTTTTTGAGTACATTTAAAGTATATTTGAAGGAAAATTTGACCAAATGATAAAAGCAATACTTATAGATGACGAAATAAATGCTATAAAAAGTCTGGAATGGGAACTTAATAATTTTAGTGACAAAGTTGAAATTATAGGAAAGTACACTTCACCAGAAGAAGCTATAATTGCTATAAATGAATTACAACCTGATTGCGTTTTTCTAGATATAGAAATGCCCAATATGGATGGTTTTCAATT
>CAYPAK010000195.1:0-3192 GCA_964408665.1 uncultured Flavobacteriaceae bacterium
TGTTTAGCTCTGTAAGTGTTAGTTTGTTTAATGCGTTAAGTACTTTTGGTCTATTGATGGTAATTGTTGCTATGCCATTTTGTTGTGTTATGATTATGTTTTGGAAATCCATTTATTTTAAAGAGTTATAGGTTGAATTGAAAATACGTTTTTTAAAAAATTAATTAAAATTAAATATTATTAAAATACAAATATATTAAATAAAAAGCATTGCTTAAAATAATTAATTGTTTAAAAAATTTCACCTTATAAACTAAGAGGATTGAATAGTTTTATTATGCTTTACATATTAGTTGTTTATAGTGTATTTATTTAGTGTTTTTACTTCATTAAAAGTGTTATTTAAGCGTGTTTTTTTTATTTTTTAGTATTTTCGAGTTTAATTATTGTATATTTGCTTTTAAATTAATCAAAATTAATATTAGATATGAGAAAAATTTTATCATTTATTGCTGTTGTTTTCTTAACAACATCAATGTTTGCACAAACTACTGTAAAAGGAACAGTAACGGATGCAAATTCGCAACCAATACCAGGTGTGAGTGTAAAAATTGCCAATAAAGCAATAGGAACAGAAACTGATTTTGACGGGAACTACACGTTAAAAACAGACGAATCACCAGTGTTTAATGTAGAGTTTATAAGTATGGGGTTTGCTACCAAGACAGTACAAATAACATCAAAAAACCAAACGGTAAATGTAACATTAGCCGAATCAACAGAAATGCTAGACGAGGTAGTAATGTCTGCTTCTAGAACGCCAGAACGTATTATGGAAACGCCAGTAACTGTAGAGCGTATGAGTTTGGCAGATATTAGAGAAACATCTTCTTCAAACTTCTATGATGGGCTTGAGAATATGAAAGGAATACAAATGAACAAAAACAGTTTAACGTTTCAATCAGTAAACACACGTGGTTTTGCTACTTTTTCAAACACACGTTTTGTGCAGTTAGTAGATGGAATGGATAATAGTTCTCCAGCTTTAAACTTTCCTTTAGGGAACTTAGTAGGAATATCAGAACTTGATGTACAAAGTGTAGAGGTTTTACCAGGAGCATCGTCAGCTTTATATGGGGCAAATGCGTTTAACGGTATATTATTTATGAATAGTAAAAATCCTTTTGATCATGCAGGGGTTAGTGCTTATGCAAAAGGAGGAATGACTTCTCAAAAAGCAGCAGGAGACAACCCATTATATGATGTGGGTGTTCGTTATGCGGCAGCAGGAGATAAATTTGCTTACAAACTTAATGTTTCAGTATTGCAAGGAGAAGATTGGCATGCGGTTGATTATACTGACAAAGGAGCAGGGGCATCACCTAATGGAGTAAATTTAGTAAATGTTTATGGAGATGAAATAGCGACAGTGCCATTGCCTGCTGGATATACATTACAACAAGTAGCTTATGGAGGTTTGGTTGCTAACAGTGTTCCAGCGGCACAAGCAGCAGCGATTGCAGGATCTATACCAGCTCAAGATTTTTTCATTTCTAGAACAGGATATAAAGAAGAAAGCTTAACAGATTATAAAGCAGCTACAACTAAAGCAGATTTAGGCTTGTACTTTAGACCAAAGGGTAAAGATGACGACTTTGAGGTGAGTTTAATAGGTCGTTATGGATTAGGTAATACTATTTATCAAGGAACAAATAGATATGCGCTTAAAGATTTAATGATGTCTCAGATAAAACTTGAGGTAAAAGATAAAAATTTCTTTGTGCGTGCTTATAGTACTATGGAAGATGCAGGAAAATCATATGATATGGTGTTTACTGGATGGAATATCAATAGAAAATGGAAATCTGATTCAGATTGGTTTACGCAATATACAGGAGATTATATTAATACTTATGCGGGTGTTTATTCAGGATTGGTTGTAATTCCAGGAGTTTCTCCAGGAGATGCTGTTGTAGCAAACCAAATAGCACATCAACATGCAAGAGCTACTGCAGATACTGGTAGATATGAGCCGGGAACAGCAGCTTTTGATACAGCAAGAGAGCAGGTGATAGCAGACCCTGATTTTCAAACAGGTTCTAAATTTATAGATAAATCACAAACTATGGTTTTTGAAGGAAACTATAATTTTGACGAAATGTTAGATGGTAAGTTTGAGTTTCAAGTGGGAGGTTCTTATAGATCATACAACTTAAATTCTGAAGGAACAATATTTACAGATTATAACGGAGCAATTAAATATGGTGAATATGGTGCTTATGCACAAATAGGTAAAAAAATGTTTAATGACCGTTTAAAATTAAAAGCGTCATTGCGTTTGGATAAACAAGATAACTTTGATAACCATTTTTCTCCTCGTATATCTGGTGTATATTCAGCGGGGGATCATAAGCAACATAATTTTAGAGCGTCTTACCAAACAGGATTTAGAAACCCGACAACACAACAGTTGTATATCGGGCTTGATTTAGGTCCTATAACATTAATAGGAGCTGGTGATGCTAATTTAGATCGTTACACAGCTACTTTAGGTTCTGGAAACACGATTACAGCTCACGACGCTTATTTTAATTCATATACTGTGGAGTCAGTACAGGCATTTTCTGCTTCTGGTAATCCAGCAGATTTAGTAAAATCTACTTATGAGCAAGTAAAGGCAGAGCAAGTTAATGCTTATGAAATAGGGTATAGAGGTAAAATCGCCAAATTAAATATTGATTTAAATTGGTATAAAAATGATTATACAGACTTTGCAGCAGAAGCACGTGTTGTGGCGCCAGGAAGTGGTTCTGTAGATGATATGTCTGGAGTTATTGGTTTAGCTACTCCAAATAATACTAAAGTATTTGGTATATATACTAATGCAAAAGGAAAAGTAAGTTCTCAAGGTTTTGGTTTAGGTCTTTCTACTAAGGTAGGTAATGACTTTAGTGTAGGATTTTCTTGGGATAGAAATGTATTAAAAAGTTCAGACGCTGATGCAGGAACACGTTTAGGATTTAACACTCCTAAAAATGCGTATAAATTCTCATTTGGAAAAAGTAATCCAGACCAACGTGTAGGGTTTAAAGTAGATTACAAATGGCAAGATGCTTATGATTATCAATCTACTTTTGGAGATACTACATTAGACTCTCGAGTAATTATGGATATGCAAGTAAACTATAAAATACCTGCTTGGAAAACAACTATAAAATTAGGAGGTTCTAATATCTTAGGAGATGAATATTC
>CAYPAK010000196.1:0-3139 GCA_964408665.1 uncultured Flavobacteriaceae bacterium
GCCACAAATATAAACATATTAATGTAAATTTTATATTAATTATATAAATATGTTAACAAGTTAATATCTTGGTTAATAAATAATTGCTAGTAACTATTTCCTACTTACGAGTTCTAATTCGCTGAGTTTTACTTTTGCCATAAAAGTGCCATAGTTTAACGATACATTTTTTTTGTGAATAGCCTCTATTGTACCTATGGCATGACCATTGGTCACACGAACTCGGTCACCTATTTGAAAAGTGTAGTTTAAAGCAGTTTTGGCTTGCTCTGCTGTTTTTTTGGCTTTGTTTTTTTCTTCGCGTATTGGCTTTATCTGCTCTTGTATTTCGTGTTCTAGCTGTATGCGTTTTGCTTTACGCAAGTTTTCTGCGGCTTTTGCCTGTGATTTTTGGCGTTTTGTTGCTTTTTTGGGCTGCGCCAGTTGATCCAAAGTGTCTTTTGCTATTTTTTTCTTGGGCTTAGCAGCTTCTTTTTTAGCATTAACCATTGCTACCCATTTCATAAATTCTTGGTTGAGCTGCTTTTTGTTTTTAGACTTATAGTATTTGTCTGCTAAATCTGCTGCTTTCTTACCATAATTAAGTAGTTGGGTATTATAATCATACAACTCTTGAAATTGGACTAATTTATCTTGTAACTTTTCATTAGTCTTGGCTAATTCTTGCTGTTTTTCTAAGTAATTTAACGATTCTTTTTGTGCAACTTTATTATGACCGATTAGCTTAGAACGCTCGTCTTGCAGTTTGGCTATGGTTTTGTCAAAACGAATTTTATCTCGTGCTATTTTCTTTTTTGCACGATTTATTAAACTATACGGAATACCATTTTTTTGTGCTACTTCAAAGGTAAAAGAGCTTCCTGCTTCGCCTATAATTAATTGAAACAAAGGTTCTAAACTGCGTTTGTCAAATGCCATATTAGCATTTTCCATAGCAT
The DNA here is from genome assembly GCA_964408665.1 of uncultured Flavobacteriaceae bacterium. Taxonomy (GTDB): domain Bacteria; phylum Bacteroidota; class Bacteroidia; order Flavobacteriales; family Flavobacteriaceae; genus JALSVQ01. The sequence continues at coordinate 939 of CAYPAK010000196.1, forward strand.
CTAGTTCGTTGGCTAATATTTTGAGATTGGCATAATGTGTAGTAATTATCCCAAACGAATTTTGATTGTAAAATTCTTCCAAAAAAGTTTCTGCCAAAGCACCTCCCAACTCAGGGTCTGATCCTGTTCCAAATTCATCAATTAGAAAAAGCGTATTGCTATTACATTTTCGTAGGAAATAACGCATGTTTTTTAGTCGAAAGCTATAAGTACTCAAATGATTTTCTATAGATTGGTTATCGCCAATATCAGTAAGAATTTGCTCAAAAAGACACGCTTCACTTTGCTCGTGAACAGGAATGAGTAAGCCCGTTTGTAGCATAAGTTGTAGTAAACCAATGGTTTTTAAGGTAATACTTTTTCCGCCAGCATTAGGTCCTGATATGACTATAATACGGCAACCATCATTAAGCGAAATAGTCTGCGGTACCGTATTTTTACCTTCTTGCTTGTTTTGCAAATAAAGCAATGGATGATAGGCATCTCTAAAATATATTTTTTTACGTTTGTTTATCTTGGGTAAAATTCCATTTATTTTTAAAGCATAACTTGCTTTTGCTTTGAGTATATCAAGATGAATTAAATAGGTTTGATACTGTATTAGTAGCGCTTTAAATGGGCGAATGCTATCGGTAATAGTCTTGAGTATTTTTACAATTTCTTGGGTTTCTTCGTAAATTAAATCTTGTAATTCTCGTGATAATAATACTGTTCTTTGAGGTTCTATAAATACAATACTTCCTGTTTTGGAGCTGCCTAAAAGTGTGCCTTTTACCTTTTTTCGGTGCATTGCTTGTACGGCTAATACACGCTTGTTGTCTAACACAGATTCTCTAATATCATCGAGGTAACCACGACTTTGGTATATAGCAAGTTCTTTGTTAAAACTTACACTTATGTCGCCTCGCACACGTTTTAGTTGGCGGCGTATTTGAAGAAGGTTTGGTGTAGCATTGTCTTTTATTTCACCTGATTCATTTATATAATGCGTGCAGGCAGTTATAACCTCGGTAGTGTAATATATTTTTTCGGATAAAGTATTTAAACTAGGAAAATAATCATTAAATTTTTTGAAAAATTCTAATAATAAATTTACCGTTTTAGAAATACTAACTATATTATTAAAAGATTCAAGTTTAAGATAACTCCCTTCAACACCTAATAGATGAATTTCTTCGTCTATTAGCTCAAATTCGTGATTGGGAATTCTGTTTTCAGACTGGAAACTGCCCAAATATTCATTGGTTAAAGCAAGCTCTTCTAAAAGCACTTCTTGCACATTAAAAGGCTTAGTATTAAGCAGCTTTTTCTTGCTTTTTTCATTATTACAAAGCGCTGCTACTTGACTTAATACTAAATCAAGTTCTAGGTCTGTAATGGTTTTATTTGTAATATTTATTTGCAATGCGTATCTTTGATTGTCTTTTGGCAAAAATACATTATAATAATTAGAAACAAAACCATATTGTGCATTTGAATTTAGATAAAAGTTGGCAGCAAGCATTAGAAGCAGAATTTACTAAGGAATATTACCTTAATTTAATGGGTTTTGTAGCAAATGCTTATGCAAATTTCATTTGTTTTCCACCACAAGAAATGCTGTTTAATGCCTTTAATTCTTGCCCTTTTGACACCGTAAAAGTGGTGTTGATAGGTCAAGACCCATATCACGGTAAAGGGCAGGCAAATGGTTTATGTTTTTCGGTACAAAAAGGTGTGAAACATCCACCGTCATTGCGTAATATTTTTAAAGAATTGGAAACTGATATCGCGAAACCTTATCCTGAAAGTGGTAATTTGACCACTTGGGCAGCACAAGGCGTTTTAATGCTTAATGCTACGCTTAGTGTTGAAGAAGGTAAAGCAGGTTCGCACCAGAAACAAGGTTGGGAGCAGTTTACTGATGCAGTTATAAAAACCATATCCGAAAATAAAAAAGGTATTATTTTCTTGCTTTGGGGTGGCTTTGCTCATAAAAAAGCAAAGCTGATTGACATAAAAAAACATCATGTGTTAAAAACAGGACATCCATCGCCATTGAGCGCAAACAGAGGTTATTGGTTTGGGAATAAACATTTTTCAAAAACTAATAAATTGTTAATAAACCAAGGGAAAAGAACAATTAATTGGTAGTTAATGGTTCAGCGTCATGCTAAACTTTATTCATCATCTGTCCAAACGAAGACTAAAAACGTCATGCT
>CAYPAK010000197.1:0-3139 GCA_964408665.1 uncultured Flavobacteriaceae bacterium
AGTATATTTATAGCGTCTAATTCTAAAGCAGAACGATAGGCTTTCCATTTTGCTTTAGCATCTTCATCATCAAGATATTCTAGACTTTTTATGTCGGAAAAGCGTAAATTATCAAAACCTTCAAAAACCTCTTCGCTAGTATCTAACCAAACATTTTTGTTTTGATCATCATAAATATTATTATCGGCATAAGGGTAAATTACTACAGGAAACTCCAAACCTTTTGACTTATGAATGGTCATTATCTGTACGGCATTTTGCCCTTCGGGAACGGCAATACTCAGTTTTTCATGTTTTTCTTCCCAATATTCTAAAAATGCCATCCATCCATAAGAATTGTATTGTACAAACTCAAAAATTAAATCTAAAAAATACTGAATATACGCATCATTTTCTTGGTCAAAACCAAACTGATGTACCGCATAAGACAGACCGTCAAACAAACCAAAATTTTGGAAAACATCTAAGTCAAACGTTATTTCAAATTCTTGTAAAATTTCAAAAAATGGCAATTTATTTTTAATAAATTTCCGATACAATTCATCTCTAGTATCATAACGGTTTTGAAAAGCAAAAAACTGCTCTAAAAACTGAATTTGAGCTATTTCGTCATTAGTGTTTATCGTAAGTTTTAATAATGCTATAAGCAGTTTTATCTTATTATTATTTTCTAATAACAAGGTCTCTGATGATAAAATAGGAATCCCTGCTTCTGCAAGATAATGAGCTACCGCTACGCCTTGTTTACGTTTGCGCGTAAGTATAGCAATGTCCTTGTAGTCAAAATTATGTTTTAGTAATTCTTGAATCTGTGCTACTATTTTTTCGCCATAGCTTTCATGAAGTTCAGCTACATTTTTTCCTGCAACAAATGAAAGAGAAACATAACCGCCTTTTTGTGCATTTGCTTTTTGCTTATTACCTATTTCATATATTTTTTTATAATTTTCGTCTTGAAACTTATCTTTTATAAAGGTAAAAAAGTCATTGGTGAATTTAATAATTTGGTCAAAACTACGATAATTAGTTTCTAGGTTTTTTACTGTTTTAGGCACAAAAAACGGATTTTCCTCTTGAGACAAGCCTATAAATTGCTCTGCTTTTCCGCCTCTAAAACGATATATTGCTTGCTTAGCATCGCCAACTAGCAATAGCGTTCCTGCTTGGTTTGGCGCATATTCGCTCTGCACTGCATTTTGTATAAGTGGTATAAGATTCTGCCATTGTAACTCCGAAGTATCTTGAAACTCATCTATAAAAAAATGATGATACCGCTCTCCTATTCGCTCATAGATATAAGGTGCAGCTTGGTTTTTTAGTTCTTTACTTATAAGCTCATTAAACTCTGCAATAAGCAACATGTTATTATCTTCTTTTAGTGCTACATATTCTTTTTGAATTTCGTTAATTACCGTAAGCGGACGCACTTCTTTGAGCAAGTTTTTATACTTTTTATATTGAAGAAACAGCACTTTTGCATCTTTATGTAATTGTGCAATTTTAGGCGTAATATTAGTAATTATTCCCTTGATATCTTCAGGTGTTTTTTTACTATAAAACGGTTTTTCAGCAGCTAAATTATTAGCTAATGTGTCTTTACTAAAATCAATAACTCTTTTTTTGATATTCTTAAAAAACGTAGTAGGAACACTTGCAAGGTCATTTGCTGCTATTCCATTATTTTCTAGCAAGCTAAAATAAGTATCAACAATACTATCAAGAGATTTTTCTGCATTAACCATTTGCATATAAAGTGTTTTTCGCAAGGCTAAAAAATCGTTTATATTTTTCTCTCGAAGTGGTTTTATATGCTTGCTTGTATTTTCTTCAAAAAGCAGCTTGGCAGCTTTGTTTAAATCATCACTTATATTCCAGCTTTCATCGGCAGCAGCTTTATCTAAGGCGTAAGCTACAAGTGCATTGTCTAATTGCTTATTCTCTCCTATTTTTTCTAATAATGCCGCTACACTCTCTTGGGCAATTTTATCGGTATCAAGTTCTACTTCAAAGTTTACAGGAAGCTCCATATCGTGAGCAAAAGACTTAATCAGCTTATGCGTAAACTTATCTATAGTAGTAACTGCAAAAGCGCTATAATTATGTAATATTCCTTGCAATGCTCCTTGGGCTCTTTTTTGCATTAAAGTAGCATCGGCAGCTATTTCTTCTTGTAATTCATTAAAAAAAGCAGTAGTTTTTCCCTTAGAAAAATCCTCTAAATAACCCAAAATACGCATTTTCATTTCTGCGGCGGCTTTATTGGTAAAAGTAATTGCTAATATTTCTTTAAACTTAAGCGCATTATCTGTAGCTAAAAGTAGCTTGATATATTCCTTAGCCAAATTATAGGTTTTTCCTGATCCTGCAGAAGCATTATATATTGTAAAATTTTCGGTAGTATTCATTTGTATCTAAATAAAGCCTAAAGATAAAATTAATATATGAATTGATAGAAAAAATTGATGATTAAAATTAAAATAAGTCTTATATTTGACTTACTTTTATAATCTAATTAATTAAAATAATAAAATTATGTCTTTTAAATTACCAAATTTACCCTACGGATATGACGCATTAGAGCCTCATATTGATACTGAAACAATGACTGTGCACCATACAAAACACCATAATGGGTACACTAATAACCTAAATAATGCTATAGCAGGAACGGCTATGGAAGGAAAAAGTATTGATGCTATTCTTGCAGACCTTGATATGAGTAATGGCGCTGTACGAAATAATGGTGGTGGTTACTACAATCACTGTCTTTTTTGGGAAGTAATGTCGCCAAACGGCGGAGGAAAACCACAGGGAGAACTTGGAGAAGCGATAACGGCTACTTTTGGTTCTTTTGAAGAATTCAAAGCTTTATTTGCAAAAGCAGGAGCTACACAGTTTGGTTCTGGTTGGGCTTGGCTTGTTGTAAAAGATGGAAAACTTGAAGTATGTGCAACGCCAAACCAAGACAACCCACTTATGCCTGGCGTTTGTAATGGTGGAACACCAATTTTAGGAATGGATGTTTGGGAACACGCATATTACTTAAAATTTCAAAACCGTAGAGCAGATTATATCAATGCATTTTTTGATGTAATAAACTGGGATAAAGTTGCTGAAAATTTTGCTAAAGCAAAGTAAT
>CAYPAK010000198.1:0-3135 GCA_964408665.1 uncultured Flavobacteriaceae bacterium
CTTTTTGAAACAAATAACTTATGAGCAGTACAACTACCGATACTAAAAAGCGTCTTTTTCTTATAGATGCCTATGCATTAATCTTTAGAGGCTATTATGCTTTTATTAAAAATCCGCGTATCAATTCTAAAAATATGGATACTTCGGCTATTATGGGTTTTATGAATTCCCTGCTAGAGGTTATCCGTAGAGAAAAACCAGACCATTTAGCTGTTTGTTTTGATAAAGGCGGCTCGGTAGCACGAAAAGAAGCCTTTGAAGATTACAAAGCTAATCGTCAAGAAACACCAGAAGCTATACGTCTTGCAGTACCTTATATCCATAAGATTTTGGAAGCAATGCACATTCCTATTATAGAAAAAGCAGGTTTTGAAGCCGATGATATTATAGGTACACTTGCCAAGCAAGCCGAAAAAGAAGGTTTTACTACTTTTATGGTTACACCTGATAAAGATTTTGCACAACTTGTTTCGCCCAATATTTTTATGTGGAAACCTGCACGAATGGGTAATGGTATTGAAATTTGGGGAGTTCCTGAAGTTTTAGCTAAGTTTGAAATAGAACGACCAGAACAAGTGATAGATTACCTAGGTATGATGGGAGATAGTGCCGATAATATTCCAGGGCTTCCTGGTGTTGGAGACAAAACAGCTAAGAAATTTTTAAAGCAATACGGAAGTATGGAAAACCTATTAGCCAATACCCATGAGCTAAAAGGTAAAATGAAAGAAAAAGTAGAAGCCAATAAAGAACTAGGTTTATTATCTAAACAATTAGCCACCATAATGCTTGATGTGCCTGTTACTTTTGATGCTGATTCCTACACTATGGATAAGCCCGATATGATAAAGGTTACTGAAGTGTTTCAAGAATTAGAATTTAGACGTTTACAAGATCAATTTGCTAGATTATTTAACCAAAATCAAGTTGATAATCAGCTTAAAGCTAATACAACTGTTCAAAAGACAGTTCCTAAGAAAAAACAAGCAGCAAACACAGGGCAGTTAGATCTTTTTGCCGCTTTTGATGCGGCAGCAAACACTACAAATACTGCTGAAGAATCGCCTAGTTCTCGGTTTAAAACATTAACCACTACAGATCATCATTATCAACTGATGGATACGGCTATTGCTCAAGAATTATTGGTAGAAATACTTTTAAAACAACAATCGGTCTGTTTTGATACAGAAACCACAAGTCTCAATACCTTTGAAGCGGAGCTTGTAGGAATTGCTTTTTCGTATGAAAAAAATAAAGGTTATTATGTGCCTTGTCCAGAAAGCCAAGAAGAAACTAAAGCAATATTAGCACGATTAAAACCTTTTTTTGATGCAGAAAACATAGAGAAAGTAGGGCATAATATCAAGTATGATATTAAGGTATTAGCTAATTATAATGTTACCGTAAAAGGAAAGCTGTTTGACACGATGCTTGCCCATTATATCCTTAGTCCAGACGGCAGACACAATATGGATATTCTAGCAGAAACAATATTAGATTACGAGCCTGTTGCTATTACATCATTAATCGGGAAAAAAGGAAAAAATCAAAAATCAATGCGCGATATTCCTGTAAAAGAGGTTGCAGAATACGCTGTAGAAGATGCTGACATTACCTTACAGTTAAAACAAATTTTTGAAAAAGATTTAGCTGAACTCAAACAAACAGACTTATTCAAAAATGTAGAAAGTCCTTTGGTAACGGTGTTAGCAGCTATGGAACGCGAAGGTATTAACCTAGATACGGACTTTTTAAAAGAACTATCTTTGGCCATTACCGAAGATATTGCCGTTTTAGAAAAAGCTATTTATGATGAGGCTAATACAGATTTTAATTTAGCATCTCCTAAACAATTAGGAATTGTACTTTTTGAGCATTTAAAGCTTGTAGCTAAACCCAAAAAAACCAAAACAGGACAGTACGCCACAGGAGAAGATATTTTAGTAAAACTTGCCGATGAACATCAAATAGTAAAAAATATATTGGAATGGCGTGGCTTGGTAAAACTTAAAAACACCTATATAGATGCTTTGCCAGAATTGGTCAATAAAAAAACCAAACGATTGCATACAACCTATATGCAAACGGTAGCCGCTACAGGAAGATTAAGTGCTACAAATCCTAACTTACAGAATATTCCTATCCGTACGGAGCGTGGAAAGCAGATACGAAAAGCCTTTGTGGCACGCGATGAAAATCACACCTTACTTGCAGCCGATTATAGCCAGATAGAACTACGTATTATAGCTGCTCTTAGTGAAGAGCCAACGATGATTGCTTCGTTTAATAATGGCGAAGATATACATAAAGCAACTGCTGCCAAAGTGTTTGGCGTGCCATTAGATGAAGTAACACGCGAGCAACGAAGTCAAGCAAAAACGGTTAACTTTGGTATTATTTATGGTGTTTCTGCTTTTGGACTTTCTAGGCAAACTACATTAAGTAGAAAAGAGTCTAAAGCCTTAATAGATGCTTATTACGAAACTTATCCAAAGCTTAAAGATTACATCGCTTCACAAATAGATATAGCTCGTGAGCATGGTTATGTAACGACTATTTTAGGCAGAAGACGTTACCTGAATAATATCAATTCTAATAACAGTATCGTACGTGCTGCCGATGAACGTAATGCGGTAAATGCGCCTATTCAAGGTTCGGCTGCCGATATTATAAAAATAGCGATGAATAGCATACAAAATACATTAATTAAAGGAAATTATAAAACTAAAATGTTACTTCAAGTACATGATGAGTTGGTTTTTGATGTGCCTAATGATGAATTAGAAAAAGTGCAGTTAGTAATAAAAACAGCAATGGAAAGTGCTTATAAACTCAGTGTGCCGCTTACGGTAGATATAGGACTTGGTGCAGATTGGCTAACGGCACATTAATTTAATTAATAATTTTAGATAATGATTTTAATAGCAGATAGCGGTTCTACAAAGTGTGATTGGTTAGCTTTAGCAGCCGATGAGGTAGTTCTTAGAACAAATACAAAAGGATTAAACCCTGCAATATTTGATTTAGAGACCTTAAAAACACGCATTAATGCTAATGAAGAGTTGGCTAAGGTAAAAGAGCAAGTAACTGCAATTCATTTTTATGGAGCGGGTTGTAGCGCAACAAAAGCTAAAG
>CAYPAK010000199.1:0-3114 GCA_964408665.1 uncultured Flavobacteriaceae bacterium
CCATTTATGCTTACCTTATTACTTTGGTTGGTCAAAGGGGTAGAATTACGTTATAATTTTTATTTTGTAGCTAATGGTATTATGCCGAGAAAGTTTACAGGTTTACAAGGCGTTCTCTTTGCGCCATTTATTCATGCCGATTTAAAACACCTTTGGGCAAATACTATTCCTTTTTTTGTAACAAGCATGTTTATTTATTATTTTTATAAAGAACTATTTTGGAAAATATTATGGTATAGTTTGCTTTTCACAGGATTGCTTACTTGGATAATAGCAAGGCAATCATATCATATCGGTGTAAGTGGCGTTATTTATGCTAATGTGAGTTTTTTATTTTTTGGAGGAGTTTTTTCTAAGAATTTTCGTTTGATGGCAGTTTCATTATTGATTGTTTTTCTTTACGGCGGTATGCTGTGGTATGTTTTTCCTACGGAAACAGGTATTTCTTGGGAAGGGCACCTTTCGGGATTGCTTGTAGGTTTGCTGTTCGCTTTTTTATACAAAAAAAGAATGCTAAAACCTGAAAAAAAATATCTTTGGGAAAAACAGCATTATAAACCCGAAAACGATGAGTTTATGCAATATTTTGATGAAGATGGAAATTTTATAGAGCCACCAAAAGAAGCGCCTTTAACCGATGAAACATCAACGATTACTTACGATTACAAACCAAAAGAAGATTGATAGTATATTGCTTTGTCCTTTTCTTAGTTAATGTTTTAACTTTTTAGGACTTCGCTATCGTTTTCACTAACTACGTTGTCTTACCGCTTCAAAAAGGAAAATCCCACAAGCTACAGATACATTAAGCGAATCCATTTCATTATGCATCGGTATTTTAGCTTTAAAATCTACCATTTTTAATACTGATGGATTTACCCCTTTATGTTCCGAACCCATTATAATGGCAATATTTCCTGTTAATGGTACATCAAAAATAGTGTCGTTTGCTTTTTCGGTAGCCGCCACTGATTTTATATCGTAGGCTTGTAGTAGAAATAAGGCGTCTTTAATGTGGTTTACCTTACAAATAGGGATTTTATAAGCAGCACCAACCGAGGTTTTGATTACTTGTCCTGTAACGCTAGCAGCACCGTGTTCTGGTATCACTATAGCATCTACACCGCTACTCGCTGCCGTACGGATTATAGCGCCAAAATTACGCACATCAGTTATGTGGTCTAGTATCAAAACAAAAATAGCTTTTTCTTTTTCTTGGAGTTTTACAAGTGTTTGCTCAAGGTCACTATAAGCAATTTCTGAAATTACACCAACCACACCTTGATGATTGTTGTGTTTGCTAAGTTTGTTTAGCTTTTCTATTGGCACAAAAGAAAAGGTTATTTTCTTAGTTTTTGCCAGTTGCTCTATATCGGAAAGTCTTAGGTTAGTACTTCCTTTTTGTAGGTATATTTTATCAAATTCTTTATCTTGTGCAATGGCTTCATTAATACTATGAATACCGTAAATTATATTTTCTCTTGTTTTATTTTCCATAGGGGCAAAGGTAAGTGAAATACTAGGATAAAAAAAACCCACTTCGCTAGAAGTGGGTTTTTGTTAGTTTTATTGTATACTAAAATTATTTGATAATAATTTTGTGAGACTCTTGTACGTTAGCTCCTTTTAGTTTTACAATATATGTTCCTGCGCTAACATTTATACTAGTACTAACTTCGTTTGCTAAGTTTACCTCTTTAGTATAAACTCTTTTTCCAGTAATATCAAATATATCCATTTGAACATTTCCTAGCGTATTGTTTGAAATTGTTTTAAGGGTAAAACTTCCATTAGAAATAGTAGGGTAAATACTTACTGCATTTGTGTTGTTTTCAAACTCTTGAGTTCCTAAAGGTGCAGCAGTAAATTTTGCAGTAAAAAATCCTCGTCCATATGTAGCAGCTAATACTGTGTTGTCTGCAGTTCTTAGGTCAAATGATGAAACTTTCACATTACTCATACCATTATAAGCTTGATGCCAAGATGGGCTGCTGTCTTTGAAATTATCTGTTCTCCAAACGCCTAAGTCAGTAGCAATAATAACTTCATCATTAAGTAATGGATTCATCATAATATCTTTTACTGGTAAATCAGGAAGGTTTCCTTCTTTGTTTTGCCAAGTTGTTCCGCCATCTTCCGTATAATAAATACTTATTACTCCATAGTTTTGAAAAGTAACCAAAATTTCATTTTCATTAGCTCCAAAATTTATAGATGATATACTTCCATGAAATGACACATCATAAGCTGGAGGTGTTAAGTCAGTCCAGACAGGTGTTGTGTTTGCATTTGTAACTTTATAGATACTTCCGCTATCTGTACCAATAAATAAAGTAGTACTGCTAGTTGTGTATGGAGATACTTTTATATACGCTGGTGGTCTTGTGATCATTGCGTCTGTAAATTCAGCTCTTGTAGGGCTAGTTGTTAGATTAGAAAATCGTGTAAAGTTGACATTCCAAGTGCTAGATGCAGTGTCAAATTTCGATGCATTAGTATATAAAATATCTAAGTTATCATCTAAGTCTGCTTGATTTACAAAGGTCCCTTCAGTTTGGTCGTTTTCTATTGACACGGGGTTGTTTCCATTCATATCTACACGGGTATAAGCGTTTTGATAAACAGATGTAACCATATATTGATTATCTTTATCTATAAAGCAAAGCATACCATCACCTCCGCCTACGGCTGTAGAACTATTTATTCCACTTGTAGCATTGTTTATGAAGTTAGTCCCATTATCTTGAGCTCCTCCTAAGAATTTTTCATTAGCAACATCTTGCCCTATTGCTCCTCTATAAAACTGTGTAGTGTTGTAGTTGTTTGCTCTAGATTGAATAGCAGTACTACTATTTTGTGCAGTACTCCAATTGCTTACATAATAAACACCTCCATCATTACCTATCAATCCTTTGTTACTGTCTGTAGGGTGATATACAATATTGTGTATATCTACATGAACATAAGACCCAGGACTTCCACTGCTATAATAATGTGTAACTTTTTGCCAAGACGTTCCTCCATTTATGGTTTTATAAACATAATTACCTCCTATTGCCAATTTATTATCATTATTAGGGTCTACTGCTATCGCTAAGTCATACCAGCCTTGTC
>CAYPAK010000200.1:0-3057 GCA_964408665.1 uncultured Flavobacteriaceae bacterium
AACTTATCATCTTTTGTAAATGCAATTTCTTTGGCTTGATTAAAAGCTCTTGTAAGTCTTTTTCTAGAGGACATAATTAAGATAGTTGAAGATTCTTTATTTTAGCCACTATAGTTTCGGCTAATTTTATTTTAGACTCCACAGTCCAGCCCGCAACGTGTGGTGATAGTAATACATTTTCAGCTTGTATTAAATAGCTAAAAGCACTAGGCAAGTTGTCATTTTCAAAAAGGTTTTCAAAAGAGGTTTTTTCGTATTCTAGCACATCTAAACCTGCACCCAAAACCTTACCACTTTGCAATGCGCTTACCAAATCTGCTGTTACTACTGCCGTTCCTCTTCCCGTGTTAAAAACATATATATTTTTCTTAAATCCATTGATAAAAGCTGTATTTATCATTTGATAAGACGCCTTATTATGTGGCGTATGGATACTTATTAAATCTACTTGTTCTTGAAATTCTGCTAACGAAACTTGCTGTGCGTTTTCATCACCAACAGCATCTTTTATATCATAACAAAGCACTTTTACCTCAAAACCTCGAAGTTTTTTGGCAAATGCCTTCCCCATATTCCCATAACCGATAATGCCCACCGTTCGTCCATCAAGCTCTATACCGCGATTGGCTTCACGAAGCCATTTGCCTTGACGTATTTGCTTGTCTGCTCGGTTCAAATGATTAAAAAGCGAGAGAATCATACCCAACGTATGCTCACCAACGGCATTACGGTTGCCTTCAGGAGCTGCAATAAGCGCTATATTTTTACTTGCTGCATAAGCAGTATCAATACTTTCTAGCCCTGCACCAACACGTGCTATAAATTTCAGGTTTTTCGCTTTATCTATAAAAGTTTTGTCTATCTTAAACCTACTACGAATTACAATACCAATATAATGTTGTATTCTTTCTTCTACACTGTTTTTTGAAGATGTAAAATCTTCCTCACAGTTAAATTCTAAAGCGGTTAATTCCGTTTTGAGTAAAGGATGATTATCATCTAATAAAAGTATTTTTTTCAAGCTAAAAGTATTTTTATTTAATTATTCTAGCTCAAAGATAGTCTTTTTACTTATTTTTTTAAATAGACTTTGTTTTTTTTACTATCTTTGTATAGTAAGTCCTCTATTCACCATTTTATAAATAAATATAATGCAAGAAATAAAATTAAAAATTGCAACTAATAAATTTCAGTTTTTTATGGAATTAATTAAAAATCTTGATTTTGTTCAAATTGATAATGATGGAGATACTAAACCTGCCATTCTTAGCAATATCAAAAAAGGCTTAGAAGAAATAAAACTTGCAGAAAAAGGAAAACTAAAAACAACTCCTGCCAAAGATTTTTTGGATGCGCTATAATGTTGAACTAACGAATAACTTTAAGAAAGAAGCAAAACGATTAGTCAAGAAATACAAGTCGCTAAAAAGTGAACTTGCTAATCTTGTAGCTGAACTAGAAACCAACCCCAATAAAGGTGTTCCTCTCGGTAATAATATTTACAAAATTCGTCTTGCTATAAAATCTAAAGGCAAAGGTAAATCGGGCGGAGCAAGAATAATGTCCTATATAAAAATTTCCCAAACCAAAGTGCTACTATTTTCTATCTACAACAAAAGTGAAAAAGAGACTATTTCAGATAAAGAAATTAAAGAAATTATTAAAAAACTGCATGATTAAACTACTGTTTTTTTTGAGTAGTTAAACTATCATAAAATAAATGTTATTATGGTTAATAATATATCAAATAGTTCTATATCTTTTAATGAAAAACAACAAACTAAAAACTATTTTTCGTCAAAAAACTGTTTTTCTTTTAAAACAGCAATTCGTGACTGCACATAAGCCGTTTTTGCTTTGTCTGAATTCTCAAAAGTCATAAGGTAGCGTTTGTAGTGTTTTAGGGCAATACTTTTGTCTTTGTAAAAACTTTCTGATGTGGTAGCAAGCATATAAAGTGCTCCATAAAAATTAGGATTGTTTTCGTAGGCTTTTTTGAAATACGAAATTGCCTTTGCTTTTCTCTTCATTTTTAAAGCTATTAAACCCAAATGATACAACTGACTGTGCTTGGTTTCTTTAAGCAAATTCAGCGAAAGATAGAATGCTATTTGCGCTTCCATATATTTGTTGTTTTTCTCATAGATAAGTCCTAAGTTCTTTTGATATTCCGCATTCTCATGAGCTAGCCTTACCGCTTTTCTTTCATAAACTGTAGCGCTATCTAGCTGTTGTTGGTTGTAAAACGATAAACCGATACTGTTATAAGCATAAGCACTTTTTGGGTCAATGCTTAGTATCTTTTTTGCCGTATTTATGGCATTATTAAATTGATGTTTCAAATAATAAATACGTGTTTTTGTCTTTAAATACCGAATGTTATTAGGTTTTATGGTTAATGCTTTATTAATGTAAAACAAGGCCGTAGTTGTTTTTTTATCACTATAATAATCAGCTAGATAATACATGCTTTCGCTATGGTTTTCAGTATACAAAATGGCATTTTTGTAGTAAGTAACCGCTTCTTTTTCTTGATTGTTTTTGCTTAATGAACGTGCTAGTTTGTAATGAAAATAGCTATTAGTACTATCTTTTTCGATAAGCATTTTATAATGCTTTATAGCTTTAGCATAATCTTCGTTTTTATAATAAATATTGGCTAGTTTTAGTCCAAGAAGCAAGTTTTTAGGATGTTTACTATAAATGTATTCATAGCTAATAAGTGCTTGGATTTTATCCCCTCTTTTATAGTTAATTTTAGCAAGTTCAATACTATCAAAAACTGTTTTTGGCGAAATACTATTTAGCACATCATAGGCTTTTTGGAGTTTACCTATTTGGCTATAGACTTTGGTAAGTTTTCGCTTACTGTCACTTGAAGAACTTTCTTTTAATAGTAATATCGCTTTTTTGTATTCACCATTTTGCAGTAACAAATCAACTTTATTAGTTTGTGCAAATACAGCAAAATTTAAAATAAATAATAAAACGAAACTTATTTTTTTCATAGTAGTTAAATATAAATTATTACAGTTTTTAACCTTTACAGTTCACTTC
>CAYPAK010000201.1:0-3042 GCA_964408665.1 uncultured Flavobacteriaceae bacterium
AACTAACCGAAAAACATATTGAAGACCTAATGCTTTTTACCAAAAAACATTATGTACCTTATTATGATTTGCAAATGGAGCTTGTAGATCATTTAGCTAATGATATTGAAGAGTTAATTAATGCCAATCCTAGGTTAAGCTACGAAGAAGCTAAACGGATAGCTTTTAAAAAATTTGGTGTTTTTGGCTTTCAAGAAACTATAGAAGCAAAACGAAAAGCACTTAATAAACGTTATTTTAAACTATTTTTAAGCACTTTTTTAAACTATTTTACTATCCCAAAAATAATAGTAAGTGTATCTTTTTTTGTGTTATTTTATTTTACACTTCATACTTTTAGTACATATCTTAAAGTTATTTTTTACCTTGCTAATGCAGGAATTATATTTTACGGTTTATATCACAGTACAGTTTATCATTATAAACTCAAAAGAAAAAACAAAGAAACAGGCAAAAAATGGTTATTTGAAACCATGACAGATAGCCTGTTTGCTATAATAATGAGTTGCAACCTTATCATACAACTTACTCAATTATTTTTTATAAAACAATTAAATGCTTCTTTTCACAGTTCAAAATCATTGTTTATTTTCAGTTTATTTACAACGACTTTATTCTTAGTAATACATATTGCAAGTGTAATATTGCCTAAAAAAATCAGTTTAATTATGCAAAAAGAATATCCAAACTACCGAGCTGTATAATATATTTTGTATTTTAGCATAAATAATAATAACATGCTAAAAATAGAACATATCGGTATTGCCGTAAAAGATATTGAACAATCTAACAGCTTGTTTGCAAGTCTTTTTGGAAAACCGCATTATAAAATAGAAGAAGTAGCTAGCGAGGGTGTGAAAACTGCTTTTTTTCAAGTGGGTGAAAATAAAGTGGAACTCTTAGAGGCAACAAACCCCGAGAGTCCAATCGCTAAGTTTATTGCTAAAAAAGGTGAAGGCGTGCATCATATTGCTTTTGCCGTAAAAGATATTGTTAGTGAAGTAGCTCGTTTAAAAAAAGAAGGATTCACTATTCTTAACGAAACGCCAAAAGATGGTGCAGATAATAAATTAGTTGTATTTTTACACCCAAAATCAACCAATGGTGTGTTGATAGAACTTTGCCAAGAAAAAGAATAATTGCGTGAAAACATTTGAAAAAGTAGCTGATTTTAATAAAAACAAAGCAACCATTATTACTATTGGTACTTTTGACGGTGTGCATTTAGGACATCAAAAAATATTAAAACAACTTACCAACGAGGCTAAAAAAAGTAATTTAAAATCTTTAGTACTTACCTTCTTTCCGCATCCACGCATGGTTTTACAGAAAGAAAGCGATATTAAACTCATCAATACTATTGCAGAAAAACAAGCTCTTTGTAGTGATATGGATATTGATTATTTGGTTATTCAGCCTTTTAACAAAGCGTTCTCGCGCTATACTGCATTAGAATTTGTCCGTGATATTTTGGTGGAGCAACTTCATATGAAAAAACTCATAATTGGCTATGACCATCAGTTTGGTAAGAATAGAGAAGGCGGCATTGAAGAGTTACAAGAGTTCGGGTTAATGTTTGATTTTGAAGTAATAGAAATAGACAAACAAGAACTTAACACTGTTGCTGTAAGCTCTACCAAAGTACGCAATGCATTGCGCGAAGGAAATATAACACTTGCCAATAGCTATCTTGGACACTCTTATACCATTACAGGACCTGTGGTGAGTGGAAGAAAACTAGGAAGAACAATACATTTTCCTACAGCAAATATTCATGTTCCTGAGCTCTATAAACTCATACCAAAAGATGGTGTTTATATTGTAAAATCAGTAATTGATTCGCATATGTATTATGGCATGCTTAATATTGGAAACAGACCAACTGTTGGCGGAACACATCGTACTATAGAAGTACATTTTTTTGATTTTGATAAAGATATTTATTATAAAACTATTCAAATTCAATTACTAAAAAGACTCCGTGATGAATATAAATTTGACGGTATAGAAGCCCTAGTGAAACAACTTCAAAAAGATAAAAAAGAAGCATTAGTAATTATTAAAAACGACCAGTTATAATGCATTTCAAAAAGAAACTTTTTATTGTAGCTTTATTGCTTTTTATATCATTAGGCACTGGTGTTTTAGGTTATCATTTTATTGCTAGCTACAATTTTATAGATGCATTATACATGACTGTAATCACTATTACTACTGTTGGTTTTGGCGAGGTTAATGCTTTAGATACTAATGGTAAGTTATTTACTATTTTTCTTATATTTACAAGTATTGGTATTTATGGTTATATTGTAACCGTAATTACCGAATTTATATCAAACGGGCAGCTTATACAGCAATTAAAAACAAAAAAAATGCAACAACAAATCAACAAACTTCAAGGACATACCATCATCTGTGGTTTTGGTAGAAATGGACGGCAAGCTGTAGCTAAGCTCAAAAACTACAACAAAACATGTGTTATTATAGAGAATGATAAAGAACTCATTCAAGAAATTGCAGCTTTAGGCTTAAAATACATCAAAGGAAATGCTACTGATGACACTGTATTAGAACTTGCAGGGATAAAAAAAGCGGCAAACCTAATCACTACATTACCTAGTGATGCAGACAATCTTTTTGTAGTGCTTTCTGCAAGACAATATAATAAAAAAGCAACTCTTATAAGTCGTGCTTCCAAAGACAACTCAGAACGAAAACTACATATAGCAGGCGCAGACAATGTAATTATGCCAGACCGATTGGGAGGAGACCATATGGCGTCTTTAGTAGTATCGCCAGATATTATAGAGTTTGTAGACAAGCTTACGCTCGATGGTAACTGTAAAACCAATCTTGAAGAAATAGCGGTTAATGATTTACCTGCAGAATTTATAAATAAAACCATACGTGATTTAGACCTAAGAAGAAAAACAGGCTGCTCTATAATAGGGTATAAAAATACTGAAAACAAATACATTATAAACCCGGAGGCAACTATGCTTCTAGCAAGAAACACAAAACTAATTGTACTTGGAAGACCAG
>CAYPAK010000202.1:0-3011 GCA_964408665.1 uncultured Flavobacteriaceae bacterium
AGTCTAGTTTGAAATATTTTTATATCTTTGCACTCGTTTTTATATTAAAAACTTAACAAACAAAAATTAGAACAATGAAAAAAGTATTATTAGTAGCAGTATTAGCATTCGGTATGTTTGCTGCAAACGCACAAGACAAAAAAGACGCCCCAAAAGATGGGTGGAAAAAAGGAGGAACATTTACCTTATTAGCAAATCAATCAGCATTTTCTAACTGGGTTGCTGGTGGAGAAAACACTATAGCAGGAAACCTTGGTGTTAATTATGATTTTAATTACCTAAAAGGAGATCTTACTTGGGATAATAAACTTATCCTTGCTTATGGAATAAGCAATACAGAAACTAACGGAACTCGTAAAACTGATGACCGTATAGAGCTAAACTCACTTATGGGTAAACACGCTAAGAAAAACTGGTATTACTCATACTTCTTAAACTTCAAAACGCAGTTTACAGATGGTTATGACTATAAAGCAGATCCAAATGCAACATTTGCAGTTTCTAAATTATTAGCACCTTTATACATCACTACAGGTCCTGGTATGTTATGGAAAAAATCGGATAACTTAAAAGTAAATATCTCTCCTGCAGCTGCAAAAATTATTTATGTAGGTGATACTACTTTATCTAATCTTGGTGCTTATGGTGTAGATCCTGGTAAAAAAACACGTTTTGAACTTGGTTTCAACTTAGGAGCTTACTACAAAACTGAAATTGCTAAGAATGTAACTATGGAGAACACCTTAAACTTATATTCTAACTACTTAGACAAACCACAAAATATAGATATTGACTATTTAGTGAACTTTGTAATGCCAATCAACAAGCACTTAAATACTACTGTAAGTTTTCATGCTTTGTATGATGATAACACATACCAAGGATTCCAAGTTATGGAAGTTTTTGGTTTAGGATTTACTTATAATTTCTAGTAGAAAATAAAAAAAATTTAAAAAATCTAAACCGTTGTTAATCTTTTTGATTTTCAACGGTTTTTTTGTTTATAAGAATTAGCTATTAAAAAAAGTGTATCTTTGAGTGTAATTATTCTCCAAACACAATGTTACTCAAATCATTACTTAATCTTTTTTACCCAGAACCTTGCTTGACTTGCGCTAAGCCATTACTGAATAATGAAGTATCTATTTGTACTATTTGCCGTGATGAATTTCCTAAAACACACTTTATTAATTATAAAGAAAATCAAGCTGCAAAACTGTTTTATGGCAAAGTAAAGCTTGTAAATGTAGCAGCTTATTACTGGTACAGCAAGCAACATATTATCCAAGAACTTATTTTTCAATTAAAGTATAGAAACCATCAAGAAATAGGGGAGTTGCTAGCTAATTGGATTGCTTTTGATATTAATAAGTCAGCACAATTTAAAGCGATTGATTATATTATCCCTGTTCCATTACATCCTAAAAAGTTAAAAAAAAGAGGTTACAACCAACTTACTGTTTTTGGTAAAACACTTGCTAAGGAACTAAACTGTAAACTAGCAGAAAATATATTACTCAAAACAAAAAACACCATTACACAAACCAAAGCAGGAAAAGAAAAACGTTGGAAAAACACCCAAAATGTATTCGCACTGACAGAAAATATTCCTAGTGATTTTGAAGGAAAACATTTTTTATTAATTGATGATGTATTAACCACAGGCGCTACACTTCTTGCCTGTGCTTTGGAACTCAAAAAAATACCAGAAAGTAGAGTCAGTATATTAACTATCGCTATGGGAGCTTAGTCTTCGAGATTGGCTTTATTAACCAATTTGGTATTAATATCTTTACTCGCTTTTATACCTAATTTTTTAAGTGACTCTACACGTTTTACCAAGTTTCCTGAGCCTGAGCTTAGTTTTTTCATCGTGTCTTCGTAAGTGCCTTTTGCGGTGTTTAATTGCTTGCCTACTTTTATTAAATCTTCGGTTAACCCTACAAATTTATCATACAGCGCTCCTGCTTGTCTTGCTATTTCTAGTGCGTTGCGTTGTTGTTTTTCATTATTCCACATAGAATCTATAGTGCGTAATGTAGCGAGTAGGGTTGCAGGCGTTACAATAACGATGTTTTTGGAAAATGCTTTATTATATAA
The DNA here is from genome assembly GCA_964408665.1 of uncultured Flavobacteriaceae bacterium. GTDB lineage: Bacteria > Bacteroidota > Bacteroidia > Flavobacteriales > Flavobacteriaceae > JALSVQ01. The sequence continues at coordinate 2,101 of CAYPAK010000202.1, forward strand.
CTCATTATCATGGTTTATAGCTAAGGCAAATGCTGGTTCTATTGGTATAAAAAGCAATACAAAATCGGGTGATTCTATTTCAAAAATTTGTTCGTATTTTTTAGCACTTAACTGTTCTACATGTCTGTTTATGGAAGCGATATGCGCTTTTAAATATTCTTTTTGTTCTTGCTCGTCTTCACAGTTTACATAAGCATCATAAGCGGTAAGTGACACTTTAGAATCTACTATCATTTTTTTATTATCGGGCAAGTGTATAATAACATCGGGGCGCTGACGTATTGTGCCTTCTTCTGTAGTTATAGTAAAACTTTTTTCTAGTTCATACTCACGCCCTTTTTCTAAACCCGATTTTTCTAATACACGTTCTAATATAAGTTCTCCCCAATTTCCTTGAGTTTTACTTTCTCCTTTCAAGGCTTTGGTAAGATTTACGGCTTCTTTACTCATTTGTAGGTTAAGTTCTTTTAAACCTAAAATTTGCTGACGCAAAGCCGCATGTCTATCAATGCTTTCTTTGTGAGAATCTTCTACTTTTTTTTCGAAATGTTGTATTTTTTCTTGTAACGGATTAAGAATTTGAGCAATACTTTCTTTATTGGTTTGTGTAAATTTCGTTGATTTTTCTTCTAAAATTTTATTAGCTAGATTTTCAAATTCTTTAGTAAATTTTTCTTGAATTTGGGTTATTTCTTTATTTTTCTCTTCATTTCGTTTTTGCTGCTCTTCTAGTTGAATATCTCGGGTAGCAAGTGTATTACTTAATGCTTCTTTATCTTCACGTAGCTGATTAATTATACCTTCTAAACGCAATATTACTTCTTGTTTTTCTTTGGATAAGCTTGCTGACTGTTTTTCGGCTTCTTCAAGTTTACTACTTAGTACTTTTTTTTCAGCGTCAAGTGCAGCAG
>CAYPAK010000203.1:0-3010 GCA_964408665.1 uncultured Flavobacteriaceae bacterium
GAAATAAAAACGCATAACTACGCTAAGAGCTTGAAAAAACTCATTGCGGATAGTAAAGAATAATACAAATCTATTAGAATTTAGTATCAGTAAGTTAAGATTATTACCTACAACTTGTAACTAGCAGTAAGTAATACAATACGTGGCATAATATAGCTTTTAGTATTTCCAATATAGTAATCTGAAAACACGTTACTTTCATTATAATTTGCATTTAATATGTTTTTTGCCGTCAACCGAAATGTCCAAGGGCTTTTTGCTGGTGTGTAAAAAAACGAAAAGTCCATAAGCTGACTAGTAGATTGACTGGTGGCACTTTGGTAAATAACAAAATCGTAATCAAATGAAAAATCATAATACTTCCAAAAATCATATGTTGCATTTATAAAAGGGTTTTGACTAGTTGCACTACTCGTTCTCGCTCCATTTTTATAAAAGCTATAGCTTTGCTTGTATCCCATTGTTATTGTAGGATATTTTTCGCTTAATGTTTGTATGCTTAACTTATAAGAATACCTTTTGTTTGTATTATTTTGTCTTGTATTATTTACGATTTGTGCTGCATCAGTATATGAAAAATCGGTATCTAATTTGTATTTTATTTTCTTTATTTTTTTATAAATATATCCGTTAAATTTTACATTTTTATCTGGATTTACAACAAGATTGGTTGTTAAATAACGATCTGTTCCTACATAAGAAACAACTGTTTTGTAAGCGTTTATTCGCTTAGTATATTTCAAATTACCATAAAGTGCCAAACCTCTATAAATACTATTACTCCTATAATTAATAGTTGCCGTATGAAAACTAGATTCATCTAAAAGTGGATTTCCCTTTCTCACCATATTATATGCCGATAAGTAAAAACGATTAGCAAGTTTTTCTGTGTCAAAGAAACTAATATTATATTTATATGTAAAGTTTATAGTCTTAGCAGATAAGAATTTTACTTTGACCAACAACTCGGGAACTAAACGTGTTTTACTCTTTTTGGTTGTGTTTTCTTGTACGTTACGCCATTGGTAATCTTCTAACGAAACACCTGGTTTTATGGTAAAAACACCTTGTTTTGTCTTATATTGTAGTTTTATAAAATTTTTATTCCAGTTATTTTTCAAATCATTATCATAACCTGAGCTTCCAAAATTTACTATATTACCATTATCTAATGACTGTGTTGTTTTGGTGCTAAAATTAGTTTTTGTGTTTTTTACACCTAACGTTGTGTAAATATGATTGAGCCTGTTTAATACCCAAAAATATTTAAATATAAAATTAAACTCCTGATTGTAATTGTTTTTATCTTGGTTAATTCTATATAATGACTGGTTAGTATCTAATGGTAACAAACCTTGCAAAATAGTATTATTTGTAGTCCATAAAGTAGTGCCTTTATACTCATTATAACTGTATGTAGCAAGCGTAGAAAAGGTATGGTTTGCCGTAAGTTGTTTATGCCAAGTTACATTTTGATTAACTGTAAAATATGGCTGTTCATCTAGCGTATTAATTATGTTATCGTTGGCATTAATCGTAGTGTTCAATGCTTTTTCTTTACGGTTATTCCCAAACTTTACTATTGTTTTGAGATTAAGTGTACTTGAACTTGATGGCGTGTGTTTTGCCTTAAAATTAATAATATTATAGCTGTATTTATTCGCTTGATTATTCGTAATGGCTTCGTCAAAATTCAGGTATTGATTATTCGTCTGAGACAAGGCATCATTAGTATCAAAAGAATGTATAAAATAACTTGACACTGTCCATTTCTTTTTAGTATTTTTTATAATATTTAAAGCTACAAAATTCTGCTTACTTGCTGTTGTTTCTTTTAGGTTTGTAAATTGCTGAAAATTAAAGTTCTTAAATGAAAAACCATTTTCAAAAATACTATTTATGCCGCCTTCAAAGTTTATATAATCTTTGAAAGTAAGTGCTTTTTCGCCAACATTATTGCTTGATAATATTGTATTAATACTTGTTTTTGGTGAATAATAGAAAATACTTGCCTTAGCTTTATAATGAGTATCTGTGCCTACTCCCGCTTCAATATCTCCAAAAGCAAAGCGTTTTTTATCTTTTTTGAGTACAATATTCATTGCTACATTTTCATCATCAGAAAGGTTTTTTAGAAAAGAAACCTCATTATAGTTCTCTAACATTTCTACCTTTTCTATTACATTAGAAGGAATGTTTTCTACTCCAAGTTTTGTACCTCCATTAAAGAAATCTTTACCCTCTACAAGTAGTTTTTTTACTTTCTTACCTTTAAACAAAACCGTACCATTTTTCGCTACCTCTACGCCTGGTAGTTTTTTTAATACATCTTTGAGTTTGCGTTCCTCTCCTGTTACAAAGTGCTTGGTTTTGTAAGTCGTAGTATCTTCTTTTACTTCTATGGCACTTGGCAGTTTTACTACCACTTCTTCAAGCTCGTTTACTGATGCTATAAGCGTAAAATCTAATGTATTTTTAGCGCTAACAGTTATTTTTTTTGCAGCAGTTTTATAGCCCATAAAGTGTACCGAAACAAGGTAATTGCCATTTTTTTTGAGTACAAGATTATACGAGCCATTATCATTGGTCATAGTATATTTCACCACGTTTATACTATCTAGCGGCTTGGCAAGTACTGTAGCGTAGGCAAGGGAATGCTGCAAACTATCACGCACCGTACCGCGAAGCACTATATCTTGTGCAAACACGGTGTTTGCATAGCAACTTAGTAATAAAAATATAAGGTTTTTTCTGAGCAAATTATTTTTTTAATGTTCTAAGATACAAATATAACTAAATTATTAGTTTAAACTAAAAATTTAGTTATTATTTTTTTTAACCTTTTGCTCTCCTTAATTTTTTCAGATTCCCATCAAACTCCTCTTGACTCACTTTTATCCCTTTAGACAAAGGCTTTTTTAATAATAGTAACTCTTTTTTAGCTACTTTTTTGTTTAGCATTACCGTATCTGCATATATAATTATATCTGTCTCTTCAAATTTCAATTCT
>CAYPAK010000204.1:0-2867 GCA_964408665.1 uncultured Flavobacteriaceae bacterium
TTTGGTAAAGGAGCATATTATGGTATTTGGCTATGGCAAACAAGTGGAGGAGCAACATTGCATACGCACGAGAATGTGTATATACATCACAATATAATTTCGTGGTATAAAAAAGGTGGAATAGGCATTGAAGGCTTTCATAATACACGTATAGAAAACAATGTTATACAATCTGATGGCGGACTTGAAAACACTTTTCCTGCACCTGGAGTTGTATTCTATGGTGGAGATCCTGCTGGAAATGTTAATGGTTTTCAAACTATTGTGAAAAATAATATTATTATAGATAATGTTACTTTTGGTATTGATAACCCGCAGCCTGCAATCCATAATTTCATTTCTGATTACAACTGCATTAATGGAAATGGTTCTGGAAATTATAACAATGTAAGCTCATCAACTGATATTTACAGTAATCCCGAATTGGAGCGTACGCTTTTAGAAGTTTATAATAATATACTCAATACAAATTGGCAAAATGCAGTTTCAAGTGGTAATTTTGAAGGTGATTTAGGTACAAATGAAGCTAAATTACAATACCATTTAAAATCAGCATTTGGAAGATGGAACGGCACACAATGGGTAACTGACACAACAACTAGCCCTTGTATTGATGCAGGAGATGCAACGTATGATTATTCTAACGAACCAATACCTAATGGTAACTCTATAAACTTAGGTGCTTTTGGAAATACTGTATTTGCTTCTAAAAGTTCAGGAACAGCACATAGCACACAATATAATAGCAACAACGAATTAATAATTTATCCAAACCCAACATCCAACAAACTAAAAATAGCAAATCAATTTATTAGAAGTGAATACTCCGTTTATTCATTAACAGGAAAATTATTAAAAAAAGGAATAATTAGCTCTAATGAAATTCAATTATCAGGATTAAAAACAGGATTATATTTTCTTGAAATTAAACACGCTGAGAAAAGTTCTTTTTTTAAAATAATAAAAAAATAAGCGCTTAACCCATATTAAACTCCGCTTCAAACTGCGCAGCAAAATGCTTTAAAATAGACTTTTTTACAGCAGTTTTATCTATTGCTTTATTTAACTCTCGCTCCATAGAAGTAACGCCTTTACCTACAATACCACAAGGGATAATATGGTCAAAATAACTCAAATCAGTGCTTACATTCAAGGCAAAACCGTGCATAGTAACCCAACGACTAGTACGCACACCCATAGCACAAATTTTGCGAGCAAAAGGCGTACCTACATCTAGCCAAACACCTGTTTCGCCTTCACTACGCATCCCTTTGATACCGTAATCTGCCAAAGTCAAAATAATGACCTCTTCTAGCATACGCAAGTATTTGTGTATATCTGTATAAAAATTATCTAAATCTATAATAGGATAGCCTATTATCTGTCCTGGTCCGTGATAGGTAATATCGCCACCGCGATTAGATTTTACAAAAGTAACACCGTGTTTTTTTAAGCCCTCTTCTTGCAATAGCAAATGGCGCGCATCACCACTTTTACCCAAAGTATAAACGTGCGGATGCGAAGTAAACAAAAAATAATTAGGTGTAGGTTCAGTCAGTTCCTCTTGCTTATTCTTCAACTTTATAGCCTTTATCGCTTCAAAATAGCTGTTTTGTATTTCAAAAGCCTCCAAATAAGGCAAATGTCCTAAATCTTTAAGTAGTATTTCTTGCATTATGCTGGTGTATTTTATAAAACTAATTAAAACAAAACTAGCAATATGAAAACATATTGCTAGCAACTTTAATCTACTATGAAAAAATTATTGTATTGTTTTCTTTACTGCATTAACTACGTCTTGCGCATTAGGCAACCATTCAGCCAAAAGTACTGGCGAAAACGGTGCTGGCGTATCTGCTGTAGTAATACGCTCAATAGGCGCGTCTAAATAATCAAAAGCACGCTCTTGCACTTGATAGGTAATTTCCGAAGAAACACTAGCAAAAGGCCAAGCCTCCTCTAGTATAACCAAACGGTTTGTTTTTTTCACCGAATTGATAACGGTATCAAAATCCAAAGGACGTACCGTGCGCAAATCTATTACTTCTACACTAATGCCGTCTTCGGCAAGTATATCGGCAGCTTTGTAAGCCTCTTTTATTATTTTTCCAAAAGAAACGATAGTACAATCCGTACCTTCACGCTTAATATCGGCAACACCAATAGGCAATATATATTCTCCATCTGGCACTTCACCTTTATCGCCATACATTTGCTCCGATTCCATAAAAATAACAGGATCATCATCACGAATTGCAGCTTTAAGCAAGCCTTTGGCATCATACGGATTAGATGGCACAATTACTTTAAGTCCTGGCGTGTTTGCATACCAGTTTTCAAAAGCCTGAGAATGCGTAGCCGCAAGCTGACCAGCAGAAGCTGTAGGTCCACGAAACACAATAGGAATATTGAACTGACCACCACTCATTTGGCGCATTTTAGCCGCATTATTTATAATTTGGTCTATGGTAACCAACGAAAAATTAAAGGTCATATATTCTACAATAGGTCTGTTTCCATTCATTGCCGAACCAATGGCAATCCCTGTAAAACCAACCTCTGCAATAGGCGTATCTATCACGCGTTTTGCACCAAACTCATCGAGCATTCCTTTAGATGCCTTGTAAGCACCATTATATTCTGCTACTTCCTCACCAAGTAAAAACACCGATTCATCACGGCGCATTTCTTCACTCATTGCTTCGGCTATTGCCTCTCTAAATTGTATTGTTCTCATCGGTATTTTAAATTTTAGATTACAAAAATACTAATTTTCTGTAAGCAAAACCATTTATTGATTATAATATTTTGGGCGTTCCCTCCATTAGCATTTCGGGCGGGCTTTCGGCAGTCGCTTTCTTGCGCTA
>CAYPAK010000205.1:0-2866 GCA_964408665.1 uncultured Flavobacteriaceae bacterium
CGGCTTATTTTGAACCGTTTTATCTTAAAGATTTTGCAGGTTTAAAATTAAAAGATAGAAAAAAATAAGCCAAACTATAAAGTCTGGCTTATCAAAATTAACTGAATAACAAATTATTCATATCAAAAGGAAATTACTTTTTAATTAATCGTGCTATAAATGTTTTATCATTAGCTGTTATTTTTATAAGATAAGCGCCTTTATGAATAGTAGAAATATCTATTTTATTTGCTGTTACTGTTCCTTTAGCAACCACTTGTCCTAGCGTGTTTATAATGTTATAAGTGCTCAAATCTGCTGCTGCTGTTTGTATGCGAACATAGTTTTCAGCAGGATTAGGATATAAATTTATTGCTGTTAGATTAGTATTAGCGATACTAGCCGTAGTGTCAAAAGTAGCTTCTGCTGCAAAAACAAAAGGCTTTGTTCCTCCTTGAATATAAGGAATGCCATCGCCATCAGAATCATTACCTGTTTCTCCTGAAGCCTCAGCTTCGGTTAAAAGCATTTTGTTGTAAACAGCATCAAAAGTATCTGTATAAATAGTTTTTGCATTTGCTTTACTACCTACTAAATTAGCTTCACGTAAAACACCTGCTAAAACCCCTAAATTTTGAGGATTATAAGTTGCTAAAGTATTGCCTTCTTCAGTTTTAAAAACCTGATGTGTTGCATCGTAAAAATTAGTAATTAAATAGTCATAACCTGCATTAGCTTCGGTTAAAAAAGTGGTATTTCCTGTTGCATCATAAGCAGCATATAAACCTCTAATAATTGCTGCATTTGACACTAATGTTTTAGCAGAAGTATCAGCACCAGTACCGATGGTGTACATATTATAGAAACCGCCATTTGGATCTTTTAAATTAGTAATAATATAATTAGCTTGTGCAGTTACAGCATTTGTTGCCATAGTTGCTAAAGGTGTTCCTGAAAACTGTGGAATAAAACTTTTTAAGGCTACTAATACATAACCTGCATTAAGTGCTTTTACCATATTATCCATCATTGGCATTCCAGAACCATTAAGCATAGCACCATCAATAAAGGTATTTTCTGTTGCATTATAATGCATTGCCATCATATTCATAAAAATAACTTTACTCGTACCTTTCATTAAGTCATAAGGACCTGCTTGAGTAGCGCCATTAAAGCCCATTGCAGAAGGAAAAGGAAAACCATCAAATACTTCTTTGTAAGCTAAGTGAGCAGCGTCACTTGTATTGTTAGGATCCATCATGTCCATATAACTAGTAGTTGCTAATAAATAAGACCATTGGTCAAATAACTTACTCATAGTATCGGTTACAGTAAAAGTATCCCATTTTGGTGGAAGCCCTGTGGCTACAGCTGTTTCAGTTACTGCTATTTTTGTAGGAAAATACTTGATACTACTACCGCCATTTATAGGGTTATAAGTAGCAGGATCTACCATTCCTAAATTTGTACCATCATAGGCTAATTTTGTGAGAATTAGCTTTGTTTTATTGATAGATTCAGCAGTAAGAATTTGCCCTATAAAACCATCGGTATTATTACCTCCATAAAAAATATTATTATTTGGGTCAAACATTGGACTATTTGGTAAATCTGGTGAGTTGCTACCAGTAGCATCAATTCCGTTATCTGCACTATCATGAAAGGCACTTAACATATCTTGCGCCCAGAGGTATTGCTTGGAAGCAGACTGTCCCATTGCACCAAGATTTAAAGTTTTTGTCATTAAAGATCTGTCCCATCTTGTAGAGGCAAAATCGTGACCAAAACCTGCTTGCACCGTTTGAGGAAGGTTAATATCTCCTTCTATAAAATCGGCAAATTGAGGAAATGGATGTGCAAAAGGTGTAAAATTAGCATTTGTTCCAAAATTGCCAATCATTTTCATAAGCATATCATCTTCTTTATACCCATTAGTCATTCCACCAGTGAATTGCCCATCAAAAGAAGCGGGTTGCATAGCAGCGTTTGCCATAACAATAGGAGACCACATCATATGTAAGCCCATTCCTGAACGTCCATTTAGGGTATTTAAAAGATAACGAGAATACTCATAGCTATCTATCCCTGTTTCATAGGCAAATTGGTCTGGAGAATTAGGAACCATAGGATCTAAGTCATCTAAGTTGTAGCCTAAAGCCTCAGCCCAAGGTTCGCCACTCTCAAACAGTTCATTAGCCAAAAGCATTTGATCTGCTGTTTTGAATACGTTATCATTCGTAATCGTGATTTGTGCTTGCGCCATAAATGGAAAAACCATTAGTGCCAACACATAAATTGTAATTGCTCTTTTCATAATATATTTATTTTAATTAAAGTTAAAAGAGAAAATTACAAAGCGCTTTGATTCTTTTCTAATAGCTTAGAACGAATAAAAAACAGTTCCTTACAAACTTTAACATTTAATTATGTTAAAGTTTTGATTTTGAAAAAAAAAGACCATTGTAAAGTGCTACAATGGTCTTTTTAAAATAAGGATTATATTTTTTCTAATCTGCTACAAATTTTATTCCTGCGGTAATAATATTAGTATGTAATCCTGTGTTACGCTTGTAGTGACCATAATTAAGGGTTATATTTTTTAAGCCCATTTTACCAATATGAAATTTGGTAAAAATATCTTTATACTTTATGCCTAAGCCAAATTGGCTTGCATTAAAACGAGACAAATCATAATCTGAGGTATAGTATTGTGCTGTAGAAAGATGTGTTTCGTAGGGAGCAAAATAGTTTGCAGCCGTTTGTGTGTAATACCTATAATTAGGATAAAAAGTAAACTTATCACCTATCTTTATAGGTAATTCTACATTAAATGTATGCGCGCTAAGTCCCCAATCATCATAGTAATATCTATAATAAGTTTTAAACA
>CAYPAK010000206.1:0-2840 GCA_964408665.1 uncultured Flavobacteriaceae bacterium
ATTTATTTGCAACGGATATTCGCAGTGCTTTACATTACTTAGGTTTAATTTCTGGCGAAGTAACTACCGAAGATCTTTTAGGGAATATTTTTGCGAATTTTTGTATCGGAAAGTAACTAATACAAACAAATTAAATAGAAACACAACAATAAACCCAGTAAATACAATATTCTTACTGGGTTTTTATACTTATATAATTATCTTTACTTTGTGATATTATGCGTTTATTTTGTTAAAACTTGTACCTTTTTTGTACCTTTGCATTAAAGGAATGAGATTTTGTACCTCAATCCTATTTTTTTGGCACAACGTGGCACACTCTGGCACATTGTGGCACACTATGACACAAAGTATGGGGAGAGTAATAGAAATACAGCGAATTTGTCAGCATTGCAATACTACATTTATTGCAAAACGGACTACTACTAAGTACTGCTCTACTGCTTGCAATAGTAGAGCTTATAAGAAAAAGAAACGAGATGAAAAGATAAAAGCATCTAACAAGGAAACAATAGGTATTATTAATCAACCTTTAGAAGAATTAAAAGTAAAAGAATTTTTAAGCATAACAGATGCTAGTAGATTATTAGGAATAAGTAGGCGTACTATTTACAGAATGATTGACCGCAAAGAATTGCCCTTTGCAAAGTTTGGGAATAGAACCATATTAAAAAGAGTAGATATTGACAATCATTTTAACAAGCCTTTACCAATACGAGTAAAAAAAGAACCTCAACCAGTAACCGAATTTTACACCGTTAAAGAAGTAGAAGAAATACACCATATAAAATATGGAAGGCTTAATACTATCATTAAAAAGCATAATATACCTAAAACCCTTTATAACGGGAAGTTAAGGGTTTCTAAACCTCATCTTGATAGATATTTTAAAAAAGTACGTGAAGATGTAAGCACTATTACAGAATGGTACAGTATCGCAGAAGCAATGAAAAAACACAAGTTAAGTAGAGACCAAGTATATAGCCGTGTTCACGACAACAACATACCCAAGCAAAGACTGGGTAAATACATAAGAATTTCAAAAATACACTTTGACGAATTATTTATAATAGGTGTTTAAATTATTAATATGAAAACAAAAGTAACTTTACGAAAAAAGAAAATTAAAAATGGTAAACTAAGTTTATACCTTGACTTTTACCCCGAAATACCTTTGCACCCTTCTAAATATAAGAAAAACAAAAAGGGAGAATTAGTCAAAACAACTCGTAGGGAGTTTTTAAAAAAATACATACTTGAAAACCCTAAAACCGTTTTAGAAAAACGAAATAACAAAGAAGTTTTGTTAATTGCTGAACGAATACGAGACAAAAGAGCAAATGAACTGTTTAAGCACGAAATATATAGTATTGACGAAAAAGAAAAGCTAAAAGCAATAGAACAAGGGGAACAGAATTTTGTTGCTTACTTTGAAAAACTAATGAAAAAACGCACAGGCTCTAACCTTGCAAACTGGCGTTCTGCTTATAAATACCTATATAATTTCACTAATGGAGAGTTAAAGTTTAACAATATTAATAAAGCAACATTAGAAGATTTTAAAGAGTTTTTATTAAATGTAAAAAGTATCAAAAGTGATAAAGTCAAATTATCCCGAAATTCTGCGGTTTCCTATTTTAACAAGGTAAAAGCATCTTTGAAACAAGCATTTCAAGAAGACCTTTTACAAATTGATATAAATAGTAAGGTAAAAGCAATAAAAACAGAAGAAACAAGAAGGGAATTTTTAACAGAAGAAGAATTAAACAAACTAATACAAACACCTTGTAGTAACAAACTTTATAAAAAAGTAGCCATATTTTCAGCTCTTACAGGACTTAGATTTTCAGATATTCAAAAATTAAAATGGAAAGAAGTAGAAAAAGTAAATGAGGTAGGGTACTTTTTAAATTTTACACAAAAGAAAACTAATGGCGTAGAAGTGTTACCAATACCCGAACAAGCCTATAAATTAATGGGAGAAAGAAAAGACCTTGAAGCCTTTGTTTTTAAGGACTTAAAATATTCAGCATACAACAATAGAGACCTTTACGATTGGATAAAAGAAGCAGGAATAACAAAAGATATTACCTTTCATTGTTTTAGACACACATACGCTACACTACAATTATATAAAGGGACTGATTTATATACAGTATCAAAACTTTTAGGGCATAAAGACCTTAAAACAACTCAAATTTATGCAAAAATTGTAGATAAAACTAAACAAGAAGCAGTAAATAAAATAAAACTAAACTTTAACGGATATGAATTTTAAAGAATTTGAAAACACATACAGGCTTATAGGTTACTATCAACACGAAAAAACCGAAGTAATTAAAGATTTGCTTTCTTAGATAGTTTAGAACCTTTGTTTAACTCCTTCGCAAAAGAATTAAATTTTAATCTTTTAGAAAAAGATAGCAAAAGCAATAAAAAAAACGTAATTAGATATTACCTAACACAATTAAGACAATTACAATACTTTTTTAGAGAACAGGACAGCGACAGCAAAGAAAAAAATACAAAATTTGATTTATACAAAGAAGTAGCACACGTAATTTACACCGAAATATTTAACGATATACAATTAGCTTGTAACACCAGTAAAATAGATTTTTTTAAACTTTGTGATGAGGTTAAAATAAACACCTCAACTTTTGATAATGCTATAACTTTAGTATATTCAGAAAAAGAAACCAATAGTATTATTGATGCTAAAAACAGAACAAAAACAACAATCCTAAATATGTTTGATACTATGGATAAAGGAGGTTGGGAATATGCTTTTAAAACAAGTGCCGACTATAACCGATTTGTAGATATACTTACCTTATTTT
>CAYPAK010000207.1:0-2834 GCA_964408665.1 uncultured Flavobacteriaceae bacterium
GCTTTTTTTAATTTGTATTAGATAATAAATAAGTACATTTGTTTTTATGAATTACCGTTTTAAAAAAGAAGCACATCTCAAAAGTAGAAAAACAATACGACTGTTATTTGAAGATGGAAAACAACTCAAAAAATTTCCTTTGAAATTAATGTTTTCTCCTTCATTATTTTCAGAAGATGTTAAGCAGCAAGTGGCTTTTTCGGTACCAAAACGCAACTTTAAAAGAGCCGTAGATAGAAATCACCTTAAAAGATTACTACGCGAGAGCTACAGACTGCAACAACACAACATTAAAGAAACTAAAACACAATATGCCTTAATGTTTATCTATATCGGTAAAGAAAAAATAACTTTTGAAGCATTACAGGATAAAATGGAACAGTTATTGCTAAAATTTAACATAGAAATCAACTCGTATGAAAAAGAAAATATTTAAACAACTCAAGCCAGCATTTAGCTATATTTTAATAGGAATAGTACTTACTGTTTCTGTAGGTTACCAAAGTGGTTATTTTGAAATTGCAAAACAATTAGAAATATTCAATTTAGTTTTTAAAACCGTAAACACACAATATGTATCGGAAACTAATCCTGCTGAATTAATGGAGAAATCTATTAATAAAATGCTTAATGACCTAGACCCTTATACGCGCTTTCTCAATGAGCAAGATGTAGAAGAATATCGTATAAAACAACAAGGTTCTTATGGCGGAATAGGTGCTAGCACACGATATAAAAAAGATGCAATTATCCTAACAGAAGTATATTTAGACTCTCCCGCTGATAAAGCTGGACTAAAAGCTGGAGACAAAATAACAGCAATAGACGGCACCAAAATAAGCGATTACAAGCCCAAAGAAGTAAAAGCACTCCTCAAAGGAATACCCGACACCAAAGTGAACGTAAAAATAGTACGTCAAGGAAAAGTAATAAATAAAACTATTGTTCGTGAAGAAGTAGCTATCAACCCAGTGCCTTTTCACGCCATAACCAATGAAGATATTGGCTATATTCCATTGCTAAAATTCAATAAAAAAACCACTACACAGGTTAAAGCTGCTTTAGTAGATTTAAAAGAACAAGGTGCTAAAAAAATAGTCTTAGACCTTAGAGGAAACCCCGGCGGACTACTTTCTCAAGCCGTGAGTGTAGTAAATCTTTTTGTGCCAAAAGGGCAACTTGTAGTAGATACGCGCTCTCGTGTAGCCAAATTTAATAGAGAATACAAAACCAAAGGTAAAGCCTTTGATACAGAAATTCCTTTGGTAGTGATAGTAAACAGTCGAAGTGCCTCTGCTTCAGAAATTGTTTCGGGAACGCTGCAAGACCTAGACAGAGCTGTGATTATAGGAGATAGAAGTTTTGGGAAAGGCTTGGTGCAAAGACCTTCTAAACTCGCTTATGGTACACAGATGAAACTAACTATCTCTAAATACTACACGCCAAGTGGTCGCTGCATACAAGAAATGGATTATTGGAACAGAGATTCTCTAGGAAGACCTCAAAAATATGATCTTAAAAAACGCAATACCTTCAAAACTAAAAACGGTAGAACTGTATATGATGGCAGCGGTATAACGCCAGATGTACAAGTGCAAGATAGTAAAGTAAGTAAAATAGCTAGCTTCTTACTTCGCGATGATTTATTTATTAATTATGCAAGTAATTATTACTATGCGCATCCTAATTTTGATGCTAGTAATTTTGTATTTTCTGATACTGATTTTGATGATTTTATTACTTATGCAAAAACCAATCATTTTTCCTATAAATCTAAAACAGAAAAATATTTAGAAAAATTAGAACTCACGGCTAAAGATGACGAGCTAGACAGCGCTATAACAGGAAGCGTAACCGCTTTAAATAAAACGATAGAAGATGCTAAAATAAAAGCATTAATTAGTCATAAAAAAGAAATAAAACAGCTTTTTACCTACGAATTAATTAAACGATTTGCATATAGAAAAGGGCTTTATCAATATAAATTACATCACGATTTAGAAATACAAAAAGCGATTGAGTTATTAAACAATTCTAAGGCTATAAAACGAATTTTAAAAAACTAAATTATGCCTAAATACCAAATAAATATACCAGAACCTTGCCACGAAAAGTGGGATGAAATGACTCCTACCGAAAAAGGAAAATTTTGCGATGTGTGCAGTAAAGAAATTTATGATATGCGACAGTTTACTAATAGTGAATTGGCTAATAAAATCAAACAAAACGAAAATATTTGTGGTGTTTTTAACCAAAACCAACTTGGTGTAGATTTGTATGCAAATAGCAATAGTGCTTTCTCGCGTTTTGGAATGCTTTTTAGCCTAACGTCTTTACTTAGTCTAACACAACCGCAATCTGCACAAGCACAAGATACACCAAAAGCAAGTACAATACAACAATGTGATACTACTAAAAAAGATACAAAACCACTAATTTTAGGTAAAATAGCAGCACCAAAAATTACATTAAAAGGCATTGTTACCGATGATATGGACCCTATTCCTAATGCAACAGTACTAATAAAATACAGCGAAAGAGGAGTTGTCACTGATTTTGATGGGAATTTTGAGTTTATACTCAACAACAATAAGCCTGTTACTATTGTTGTTTCACATGCAGCTTATCAAAGTAAAGAAGTAACTATTAGTGATTTTAGTCAAAACGAAACTATTTTAATAAAATTAAAATATCCAGAAGAAGAGTCTGTGATAACAATGGGTGTTAGTATTATTAAAAAACGCACTATTTTCACCCGAATAGCTAATTTATTCCGTAAAAAAGAAAATAGACGTTAAATATTACTATTATTAATTATTTGATAATCATTATTT
>CAYPAK010000208.1:0-2828 GCA_964408665.1 uncultured Flavobacteriaceae bacterium
TAGGAAAAGGAGGTATTGCTGTTATTCGTAAGGTATTTGGTGTGATTTTATTAGCGATTGCTGTAAAATTATTTACCGAAAATATAAAACATTTACTATAAAAATAATTATGATATCTTTGTACTTTAAATAAAAAACATGAAAACATACGATTTACTTATAATAGGAGGAGGTCCCGCAGGGCTTTCTTGCGCTTTAGTTTTAGGCTCTGCCCAAAACAAACCTTTTGTAGCAGCTAAAAATATTGGAATAATAGCGCATCAACGCAATGCAGACTTAGGCGCTGCTTTGCTTAATAATGTGTTAGGGATAAAGCCAGGAACTTATGGTGCAACTGTCTTAAAAGAAGGACAAGAGCAATTAGCAAACACCTACCCTCATATTGAGCAAATAGCCAAAGAAAAAGTAACTGCTATTACTGGAGAAAAAGAAAACTTTACAGTAACAACTAATAAAGACACATACCAAGCTAAAGAACTTGTTATTGCTGTAAAAACAGCTAATTTTGATATAGAAGGGCTTATGGAGTATGTAGTGCCTCATCAAGGATTTATAGCAGAAAAAAACAAAATTCAATTAAAAAATACCAATCACCTTGTAACCGATGGTATTTATGTAGCGGGGGTACTTGCTGGATGGAGAAGTCAGCTTCCTATAGCTATGGGAAGTGGCGCTCAAGTAGCTACCGATATACTTACCGATTGGAATAATGGTGTACAAACCATTGCTCACGATGTAATAAAGTAATATAAATAACGTTATAAATTAATTAACTCTTCAAAACAAAAAAAATGGAAAAGAAAACAAACTTAAAAAAATCAGAAAACAAAGGGCAAACAAACAAAATTTTAATAGCTTTATTACTGCTAGTATCAGCAGGTTTTGGGTATTACTATTTCACCACAAATAGTAAGTTAAAAGCTCAAGAGCAAATTTTTACTGATCAAAAGTTAGAGTTGAAACAAAGTTTAGATGAAATGGAGGCTCAATATAATGTTGCCTTAGAAGATAACACTTCTATGAAAGGAGACATAGAAGCTGCAAAAGAAAATATTCTTAAACTCAAAGAAGAGTTAAAAAAGACAAAATCAAACGATTATGCTGCTATAAGAAAATATAAGAAACAACTTGCTGTTTTGCAGAAACAAAATAAACGTTTATTTTTCTTAAACGACTCTTTAAGCCAAGCTAATGCTGGTCTAAATATAGCGCTAGACAGTACACAAGCTAATCTACAAAAAGAAGTTTACTTAAAAGATTCTTTAGCAACCGAAAACACCTCACTTGCTGATAAGGTTAAATTAGGTTCTAAATTAAAAACTTCAGCAATACAAGTAGCTTCATTACGAGAGCGTAATAATGGTAAATTTAAAGATACTGATCGTGCTAAAAAAACAGATGTTTTAAAAGTTTCTTACACTATTTTAGCTAACCCTATAGCAGAACAAGGTGATAAAAATGCTTATGTACAAGTACTTGACCCTTCAGGAAAAGTAGTTTCTGCTAAGGGAGATATAACGGTAAATGATGATGAAACGATACAATATAGTGCTGTTAATAAATTTGATTATGTAAATGTAAATCGTAATCTTATTGCAGTAATAAAAGTAAATAGAGATGCTATGAAAGCAGGGGAATACCTAGTAAAAACCTTTGTAGAAGGAAAACTTGCTGGGACAACAACCTTTAATTTGCGTTAATACTTTTGCGAAATAAATTAAAAAAGCAACTCTTAAGAGTTGCTTTTTTTGTGTATTATATTTTAATCATTGCAATAGAGTTGCAAGCGTAAAGTTGTATTTTTGCAGTAAATATTTATAAAATGACACACAATCATAATCACAACCATACTAGTACAGCTATAAAGGGTAAAAAACTACTTTGGGTAACATTACTTAATGTTACAATAACTATAGTTCAGATAGTAGGAGGAATTCTAGCAAATAGTCTTTCTTTACTTTCAGATGCTTTGCATAATTTAGGAGATTCTTCGGCAATATTTATTGCTTTTTTAGCAGGAAAACACAGCGAGAAACAAGCTGATAAATCCAAAACATTTGGCTATAAACGTATAGAGATATTGGCAGCATTATTTAATGCTGTTACACTTATTGTGATTTCTTTATTTCTTTTTTATGAGGCGTATAAACGATTTTTAAAACCAGAGCCTATTCATGGAAAACTTATGATTATCGTAGCTTTTGTAGGGCTTTTGGCTAATCTTGTTTCGGTGCTATTACTTCAAAAAGAAAAAGATCATAATCTCAATATTCGTGCGGCATATTTACATTTAATAGGTGACACGTTGTCTTCGGTGGCGGTTATTTTGGGAGGAATAGCCATTTGGCTTTATGATGTTGTTTGGATAGACCCTTTGATTACCGTTTTAGTTGGTATTTATATCATCTATCACACGTGGCATGTGGTTAATGAAACCGTAAGTATATTAATGCAAGCCTCACCTAAAAATATAGATTTAGACAGTATAAAAAAAGACATAGAAAGTCTTAAAACAGTAGCTAATTTGCACCATATTCACGTTTGGCAATTAGATGATAAGCATGTGCATTTAGAAGCGCATATCAATCTAAAAAACGATTTAAAACTATCAGAAATAAATGATATTCGTAAAGAAATAATTGAGCTATTATATCATGATTTTCAAATTAACCATACAACTTTACAAATAGGGTTTAATTGTTGTGAGGAAGAAGAATTAATTGTAGCTGGTAATTAGTGTTTACCGATACTCTTTACGAAGTGTAGCAATATCTTTAATTAATAAATCAATATCGTTTTTTATCAACCAAAATAAAATTTTCGGTATA
>CAYPAK010000209.1:0-2812 GCA_964408665.1 uncultured Flavobacteriaceae bacterium
GTTTTTGTAAAAGATATTGCACTAATTTATACCGAAAATAAAATTACCTATGTTTTAACTAAAGACAAACAGCAATACACCATTAACCTAGCGCTAGATGAATTATTTAAGTCTTTAGATAATAGTTTGTTTTACCGGGCTTCAAGACAAGTAATTGTTGCTGCTGCTGCAATAACAAAAGTAGCTAAATATGGTAATACACAATTACAAGTTTACACCAATCCTGATTCACCAAACCCAATTATAGTTAGTAAAACAAAACTTAGCGAATTCAAAAAATGGCTTGGGAAAAATTAATTTTTCCTATTCTAATTTTTGCAAATGTGTAAACAAATAGTCATTATCTTTAGCTAGATTATGACAGCTAATACAGCCTTGTGTTCCTTTTGTCCAAGGTTTATAGGTGTTGTTTTCTTTTACAAACCTTGCATAGCCCCAATTTCCTGGGTTTTTAGCAAATTGCGAAGCATCTTTGGTCATATATTCTATACGCTGTACCGTTTTTGCTTCTAAGGCTGCACTAAAATTAGACATGTCTGCTACATTCCAGCCTATTTTTACAATCTTACTGCCATTAGGAAATGGTTTATGCTCATTATACGCTTCAAATGCTTTATCATTAGCTAAAATATAACGTAATTCGTTTTTGTCTTTACGAAAATGTGTTGCTACTATTTTGTAGTTTTTATAATCTTTAATTGCTTTAAATTTCAATTGATTATTAGGCATTTCTAAATCAGGAACATTAGAAATTACGGTATATTTTTCTTCTTTTTTACAAGAGGATACTAAAAGTAGTATTCCTATAAGAGTGATTAATTGTTTCATCAGTTTTGATTTAATTTTATAAAAAAGGGCTTATTAAATTCTTTAATAAGCCCAAGTTGGTTGGTTTTGTTATTATGGCGCTACTACTGTAGTAGTATTTGCCACAGGCCATACTCCTGCTGCAGGAAAACTAATTCCTTTGTTATCACCACGAGCGCTATCTTGCCCAAAGTAATACAATGGCCATCCTTTATAAGTTAATTGCGTGTGTCCATAAACGGTAATCGTTCCAAAATCTGCACTTGACAAGTTACTTGGAACAACTGCACCAGTTAATTCTGCAACAGGCCAAACAGCATTATTACCAAAGTCTGAAGCAGTAAATGTATTTGTATTATTGCTATCATGGCTAAATGTATAAAGCGTTTTTCCGTAAGCGTCTACTATATAACCTGTTTCTCCTGTTCCTACTGTATAATCACTTGTATAGTCATTACCATCGTGACCATGTAATTGTCCATAAACAAACATTACGGTATAATCTGGTTTAGCAATATACCAATCTCCGTTTATACCATCACCAAAAGTATCTCCTTCAGCTGCATCAGTTACATAATAGTACAAAGGCCATCCTTTGTATGTTGTTTGCATACTTCCATCAGCTCTAGTAATTGTTGCAAAATCACTTGCTTCAAGACCATTATCCAAAGTTAAATTGTCTGTATAAAATATTGGCCAATTATTCAAACAACCACTTGTACATGCTGAAGTACCGTTAGCATCATCTGAAAAGAAATATAAAGACATGCCATCTTTATCGGTTAGAATAGTTCCGTGTGAAGCGTTAGTTACTAACCTAACATTATTAGGTGTTTCTGCTGCTGGTTCATCTTTTTTACAACTTTGCATTGTAAAAATACTTGCTATAAGTAATAGCATAACTGTTTTTTTCATCTTTTTTATTTTAATGTTAATAATGGTGCAAATCACGGTAAACATTAGCATGATAAAAACAAAACAATACTGAAACGGCTATTTTTACAACCAAACAAGCCTTTTCTTTAGTTAAAGAAAAGGCTTGTTTAATCTTAAATTCAAAAAACTTGAATTATAAATTTTCTTTTATTGTTTTGGTAATGGCTTCTAAAACATAAAAAGCGGTTTCTGCCATTTTATTCCCTTTTTCATCTAATAAAGGATTAATCTCTACAATTTCAAAGGCAACTGTTTTTTTGGTCTGGATAAAAGCATTAATTATTTTAATAATTTCTTGCTCATCAAAACCTTTTGGTACAGGAGTTCCTGTTCCGTGCGAAATATAATCGCAGTCCATACTATCTACATCAAAAGAGATGTAAATCATATCACAGTTAGCGAGACGCGATAGCGCTTCTTCAAGGCATTTATCAAAACCACGATAGCGCATTTCGGAAACGGTATAGTTTTTTATACCTTTTTCGGCTATTATCTGGTCTTCTGGCTGCTCCGTGTCACGCACACCAAAATATACTAAATCATCAGCTTGCAATTTTATACTATCATTACCTATAGTTTTCATATCATTCCATAGTGATGCTGTATTTTTAGATACTTCATTAATCTGTAAGTGCGTATTATCCATTGCTATTGCTGCAGCTAGTGGCATGCCATGTATATTCCCTGATGGTGAGGTATATGGCGAGTGGATATCAGCATGAGCATCTATCCAAACTACACCCAGTTTTTTGTTTGGGTAAGCAGCTTTGATGCCGCTTATCGTTCCTAAGGCAGCAGAATGATCTCCTGATAAAACAATAGCGTAATTTGTTTTTATAGTACTTGCTACTGCATCACTCAAACGGGTGCATTGCCCTAAAACATCGGAAATTCGCTTAGCAAAAGAATTGTGATCTTTGTTATATATAGATTCATTAACAGTTTCTAAATCTATGTATTCATATTCATTAAAATAATGATTATGTTGGTTTATTGCGGCTATTTCTATAGCATCTACACCTAAATCTGATCCTCGTGTTCCCGCGCCAATATCAGAACGATTTTTTAT
>CAYPAK010000210.1:0-2802 GCA_964408665.1 uncultured Flavobacteriaceae bacterium
AAAACCATGTGCTTTGTTATGAAAAATCACAAGATGTTCCATTACATTTTATAGGCTCTATTGCGTATTATGGAAGGAGTATTCTTAATGAAGTCCTTGAAAAAAATCAGTTGCAATTAGGAAAAATAATACAAAAACCTATAGATGGTTTACGTGATTATCATTTAAAAAAGAATTAATATACAATGAAAAACCCACTACGCATAGCCCATCGGGGAGCAAGGGCTTACGCTTTAGAAAATACCTTGCTAGCCTTTCAAAAAGCCTTAGACTTAGGCTGCGATGCTATAGAGCTAGATATTCAATTATCTAAAGACAATGCTCTTGTTGTAATACACGATGACACGGTCAATAGAACTACTAATGCTACTGGTTTGGTAAAAGAGTTAACCTTGCTAGAATTACAACAATTAGGCATTCCATCACTACAAAACGTTTTGGATTTTGTAGCAACGCGTTGCATTATTAATATCGAAATAAAAGCAAATCACGTATTTGAAACCTTAAATAAAACTATAAAAAATGCTATAAAAAATGGTTGGAAATATGAGCAATTAATAGTTTCGTGTTTCAATCATGATGCATTGCGCTATATGCACAAACTTAATACTAATATTTATATTGGAGTACTTACCGAAACGAGTATAGCCGAAGCTTTAGAAACAGCAAAAGAATTAAACGCTTATGCTGTTCATCCAGATTATGTCTTGTTAGATAAAACCTCTTGTGAGGCAATACAACAAGCAGGTTTCAAAGTGTTTCCTTGGACGGTAAACAATATTGAAGCGATACAAAACATGAAAAAAATAGGCGTAGATGGCATTATGTCTGATTATCTTGATAGAATATAAGTATTAAATGGAGCTTGGTTAATTTGTTAATAATTGCATCAGTACTATACTGTTTTCTATAAAAAAGAAATACTATCTTTGCGGTATCAAAGCATACTAATTTTCAATAAAACACATGATTTATAAAATACGCGTCATATTTGATAGTACCGAAGACGTTTTTAGAGATATAGAAATAACCGATACGGATACTTTAGAAGATTTGCACAACGCCATTACGCAAAGTTTTGGTTTTGAAGGAAACGAAATGGCATCGTTTTACCTTAGTGATGATGATTGGGAACAGGGCGAAGAAATCCCGCTTTTTGACATGAGCGAAGGCTTAATGACTGACCCTACAATGGCAGATACGCCTATAGATTCTGCTTTTCCTCAAAAAAATGCACGCTTACTTTATGTATATGACTTCTTGAATATGTGGACATTCTTTGTAGAACTTTTTGAAATAAAAGAACCAGAATTAGGTGTAAGTTATCCTAATGTTGCACTAGTTTTTGGTCAGTTGCCAGATAACGCTCCCGAAAAGGAATTTGTAGCCGAAAAATTAGATGGTTTTGAAGACGAAGAAGATTATGATGATAATGCCTTTGACGAATATGATTACTATAATTAATTAAAAACTAGAAATGCTCAATTTATACAACTTACATATAGAAGAAATTTACTTACATCAAGTAGGGAACGTTAGTAAAAACGAAACACTATTATTATCTGAAAACCCACAAGAACTGAATGATGAGAGTAATGCGCTATTAAAGCAATATTTTTCTAAACCATTTATGCAAAAAGAAGAAAATTATTTTCATTTTGAGCATGAAACCGATTTAGATTTTCATCCATTGCATGAACTTATTACTACTGTTTTTGATAATCCAAGTGCTTTGGGAGAGGTCTCTAAAAAGATAGCAAAACATCTTTATGATTCATCTAACCATCAGCATATAAAAAGTGGTGAGTTGTTTGTGGTGTATTTTACCAACATACAATTAGACAATGAAAAGGTAGATGCTATAGGTGTTTTTAAAAGCGAATTAAAAAATCCGTTTTTAAAGTTTAATGCGCAAGACAATCAGTTTCAAATGCTGTTAGATGAAGGAGTAGATTTAAATAAACTAGACAAAGGTGCCTTGATATTCAATAGCGAAAAAGAAGCAGGTTACCGCATCCTTTCGGTAGATTCTAATCGTTATGACACCAAGTATTGGTTAGAAGATTTTCTAGCAATAACACCATTTGAAGACGCTATATTTCAAACTAAAAAATATTTAAAATTTTGCCAAGACTTCGCCAAAGACGTAGTGCTTCCTGCCGAAGACAAAAAAGAAGAAGTGCTTTTTATGAACCGTTCTATGAATTTCTTTGCTAAAAATGATAATTTTGAAGAAAGTAACTTTATTAATGAAGTGATAGAAAACCCTGATTTAATTCCAGAATTTAAGCATTATAAAGAATCGCAAGCTCCAAAATACAAAATAGAAGATTTAACCGAATTTCCAATAGCGAATAACGCAGTAACAGCAGCGCGCAAAAAAACTAAAAACGTAATAGCATTAGATACTAATGTACAACTAAAACTAGATTTTATCAATCCAGAATCTGCTGATAAATTTCTAGAAAAAGGCTGGGACGAAGAACGCCAAATGTATTATTATTTAGTATATTTTAACAAAGAAATAAAAGGCTAATACTAACGTTTATAAAATGGCATACTATTTGGACTAAAAAAGACAAACACCATAATAATGAAAAAACAATTAGTCATACTAGTATTTATGTTTATGAGCGTTGTAGCTACTGCTCAAAAAAAATATAAAGCGCACGAAGTACAAAAAGGAGAAACACTGTATTCTCTAGCTATAAAATATAATACTTCGGTTAAAAAACTATTAAAATATAATCCAGATATTAGTAAGGAAACTGAATTAGAAGTCGGTAAACTGTTGGTTATTCC
>CAYPAK010000211.1:0-2789 GCA_964408665.1 uncultured Flavobacteriaceae bacterium
AAAATAAACAAATTATAAATCAAAAAAATTGATGTTTTTTAATGCGTTTGCCCTGGGTTTAAATGTGTATTTGTATAAATAATTAAAGTATCTTTGCAAAAATTAAATATTTAACTATGAAAAATTTAAAAACACTTTTAATTTTATTTTTTGCTACAAATGCCTTTTCTCAAGGGTCGGAAATTCATTACAATTTAACGGAACTACATCCTATGTAGAAATACCTCATAATGCTATTTTTAACACCTATATTACTTCTAACGTAATGACTATTGAGGCTTGGGTAAAAGTAAACGCAATAAACACCGATGCTCATGGTCAAACAAGACAACCTGTTATTGCTAAAGGAAGCCCTACTGCAGGGCAAAAATGGCAATGGGCTTTATACATTAATGATAACCTATCTGTTGGTTCATCATTTTGGAAGGATTGTGATGGATCTAGTCATAACGAAGTAAAATCCGCAGCAAATACTATAAAACTTAATGAATGGACACATATTGCTATGGTTTATAGCAATGGTAATTATAACCGTGTGTATATAAATGGTGTTTTATCCGCAGAAAAAACTACTTTTTCAGGAACACTTTGTGATAATAGTGCTCCTGTAAGAATTGCTAGTAGAATAGACGGGCAATACCTTAATGCCGAAGTTGATGAAGTTCGTATATGGAATGAAGCAAAAACTGCCGCTAGCCTAAGAACATCAATGTGTAGAAAAGCATTGGGTACAGAAACTAATTTGCTAGCAGCTTGGAATTTTGACGAAGGAACCGGAACAGTACTTAATGACTTAACTGCAAACAACCTAAATGGAACCTTAGTAAATGCAAATACTGCTACAGATTGGAAAATTTCAGGAGCTTCTTTGGGTGACGAATCAACTTATAGCTACCCAAATAACTGGTTGGGACAGTCTTTATCACTCACTAGCACAAATGACGGCGACCTTACTATTAGTAATATTACAGGCACTCCTTCTAGTGCTCATGTCTACAAAGTAAATGCGCAACCAAATTCTAGCACAGGAATAAAAAAACTAATAAATAATAATACCTATTATGGGGTTTTTATTGTAGGAGGAACAAGTGCTAATTATGATATAAGTTATGACTACACAAACAATGTCGATGCCATAAATGATGAATTCAATTTAAATTTATACGGACGGCTTGACAACAGCATACAAACTTGGAGTAATCTTAACAGTACCACTAATACTATAAGCAATATTATTTCAAAGACTAGCAATACGCAAAGGAATCAAGAAATAATACTAGGACGCTTAAACAATATATCTGGATATTTAGGGCCTGGTGGAGTTGGAAACCCTAATGGATCAGGAAACTTAGTACTATGGATGAATCCCGATAAAGGTACCAACACAAACACCTCCTTTAAAGACCAGTCTGGATATGGGTATAATTTTAATAGTGGCAATGGAGCTACACTTAATACCAATAGTATAAATAATCATAACTTATATAATTATAACGGAGCATCTAATTATTTTGAACACGTAAACGAGGCTAATTTGAACCCACCTGTTTTTAGTGTTTTTTCTGCTAACAAAGTTGAATCTAGTAATAAGCATAAAACTATTTTTTCATCGCGAAACAGCTCAGCAAATGCTATGATTTTATATTCTAAACCCAACACTAATGAATGGACATTTTGGACAGCATCTTCTGGTTGGCAACTACTTAATACTGGAGCTAATACTACAAATAATTGGGCAACTTTTGTCTGCCAATATAAACCTGGAACAAATGGCAAAAAAGTTTTTATTAACAATAACCTTGTAGTTCAGGCTACACATAATTATGCTCAAACAACAGTAAAGCCTTTTAGAATTGGAGCTGGTGCAAATGAAGGTTCTCCTAAGTATTTTTTCAAAGGGGACATGGGAGAACTAATAATGTATAAATCGTATACCAACAAAGCTCAGAACACTATCATTAATAACTATCTTTCAGCAAAATATAACATTGCTTTAGCTGCTAATGATTTTTACACTCAAGATGATGCCGCAAATGGAAACTTTGACTACAATGTAGCTGGAATAGGACAAGCAACAGATGGCTCTAGTCACAGCAACTCACAAGAAACAGGAATTATACGCATAAACACACCTTCTGCACTCGCTAATAATGATTATTTATTTTGGGAAGAAAATGTAAAAGATGCAACATATCAGTTTAGCAGTATCAACAGTACAACAGAGCGCTTAAACACTACTTGGCGTGTAAGTAAACAAAATGATTTAGGTACAGTAACTGTTTCTTTTAAACAAAGTGATATTGCTATAAATACTGCTACAAACAACTGCCGTGTTTTAAAACTAATAGTGAGCAATGACAACACATTTGCTACAAGTACCACTTATGATTTAACACTTAATACAGGTATTTACACCGTTACTAATGTTAGCTTTACTGATGGGGATTATTTTACATTAGAATACAAAGTTCCTACTACTACTTGGAATGGAGTTTCTTGGTCTAATGGTGCGCCAACTATTACCGAAAAAGCAATATTCAATCAAGATTATGACATGAATACACAAGCAAGTATAGCAGCTTGCAGCTGTGAATTGGCAACAGGCAAAACAATAACTATTCCTAACGGAAAATCACTAAAAGTAGATTATCAAATCACTAATAATGGAGCTATAAACGTAGCTCACGGTGGTAGTATTGTACAAATTAATAATACGAATACAAATACAGGGATAAATTACAGTATCAAAAAAACAGCCAATCAAACTGTAGCTACAGATGTAACCTATT
>CAYPAK010000212.1:0-2787 GCA_964408665.1 uncultured Flavobacteriaceae bacterium
TACACTTGCTCAATACGGTGGATTAGGTTTTCGTTTGGGGTATAAGTTGTTTTAAGATAGTTATACAACTATTTTTTTCATTGCTTGAACACGGTTTTTTACATCTAATTTTTCATAAATGTGTTTGATATGTGTTTTTATAGTGTTTTTAGAAACAAACATTTTTTTGGCAATTTCATCATTGCTTAGTCCTTGACCTATTAAAGCTAATACTTCTTCTTCTCGTTTGGAAAGATGGTATTTTTCAAAAGTGGCTTGTAACTCTTTGTTTGTTAGTTGAGATCCTGATTTTATAGTACTGTTGAGTTCATCAATTTGTAGCATATATGATTGTAATGCTACATTTTTGTGTTGCATTTCTAAATCAGTATTTCTTCTATACAGATACAGAACAGTGAGTAAAAAAACTACACCTAGAATGCCTAAAGCAGTAGCAATAAGCATACGCTTGTAGTTTCGTTTTGCTTTGGATAAATTTGCTGCTTTTTCTACGGCTAATTTTTGAATTTTTTTATCTTTTTTATCAGTTTCATAAGCTATTTGAGCGCTAATTATACTTTTTTTGGAGGCAACATTAATAATGCTATCATGAAATGAAGTAGCTAATTGTTGTGATTGTAATGCTTTTTTATAATTATTTTGTTTAGTGTAGTAGCTAACCAAAGCGTTATAACCTAACATAATATTTTCTTTAGATTTAATGCTTTTTGCTATTAGTAGGCCTTTGTCAATATTACTTTTTGCTAAAGAAGATTTATTGATACCAAGTTGACTTATACCTAGATTAATTAAGGAATTACTCAAATAACGCTTATTTTTTTTAGCCTGTAAGCCCTTTATGGCTTCTTGATAATAGGTAATGGACTTAGCATAATCTTTCTTTTTTTGAAACAATAAGGCAAGAAGTGTTTTTTCTATAGCATTTCTACCTTTTTTTGTAAGTGATAATGCACGATTATAATAAATATAAGCAGAATCATATTCTTTTTTAAGCATAAAGGCTTCACCTATATTGGCTAAATCATAGCGTTGTCCTCGTTTTCGTTTTAATACTTCTTCTACGATTAATGCTTTTTTAAAATAATAAAGTGCTTTATCATACTCTTCGGTATTTATAAACACATTTCCCATACCATTTAACGCTATGGCAATACTTTTTTTATTATTAATTAAATTAGAAAATTTTAAAGCTTGAAAATAATATGAAAAGGCTTCTTTTTCAAGATTAAGCTTTCGGTATGTTGTTCCTAGACCATTTAGACATTTTATTTTTTCTAAGGTATCTGTAGTTTGGTTAAGGTAACTCAATGCTCGTTTATGGTAAGTTACAGATTTGGGATAATCTACATTATATCGAGCAGAAACCCCCATTTTATTATAGCATTTTGCTATACTATTGATGTCATAAATCTTTTCAGCATCTTTTAATGCTTCTTGAATTATAGCTTCGTTTATCTCATGCTGCCTGATAGATTTATTGTATAAATCTATCAGTTTGTTCACCTTACTAGAGCTGTTTATTTGCACTTTTAAAACTTGAAAAGTACTATCAATATTAAGGTGTTTTTTTTGCGCAAAAGAAGTTGTAAACACGAATAAAAGCAACACACGAAATAAAAACTTCATAGTAGAATAGTATGAATTAATAAGTAGATATTTACAAAGTTAAAACAAAAGACTTATATAAAATATAAAATAAGGTTTTATTTCAAAAAAAATCATATTTTGTGCTTATTTCCCCATTTTTTTTAAAACAATTTGCATCATTTGGTAATTTTGTTTGATTTCTTCTTCAGACATGTCTTTTGCTTCAGGGTCTTCTTGTATTAATTTAGCTTTAAATTCAGCATAAGACATTTTTTTCATTTTTGTTATATTTTGTTGCATTTCTTTGTTGTCTTTTGTGTATTCAGCATCAGAACGGTAACCATCACTTTTTATAATTGGAAAATCAGGTAAATCAAAAGCGCTATTGGGTATGCTTGTATTAAATTTTGCACTTGTAGCTTCTTTTACGGTTGTTATTCCCATTATAGTAGTGGTTACTTTGAGTGTAACACCTTTGTGTATCCATTGTTTAGAACCCATTGCGCCCCAGATTTCGCAGTTATACCCCAAGAAAGTTTCGTTTCCTATTTTCTTTCCTCCCATTGATTCTAGCATGGCTTTCCCAGCTTCTCCTACGTCTGTATTGGTTTGTTTCATATATTCCATTGCAGGATCTCTACTGAGGTAAATACTTGCATTCTTGTAATCTACACTATAGCTTTTGCCGTTTTCAAGTTTATTCATAGTGTGATTAGTTGTAATACTTGTTTTTTCATTTCCAAAAATTTTGGTATGTGTTGTTTGGCTACTTTCTTCTTCTACAAGTTCTAATGCACCCCAGTTTTTGAAAACTAAAGAAGATGTACCATTACCTTTTATAGTAGCTCCCATAACTTTACCCGTTGTTTTCATAGTATATTTTACAATACCAGATTGTACAGCATAACGCTTTAGCGTGTTAGTATAGCTTGTTTTTGAAGCTATTGCTATTTCGGAATCTTTTGTTGTTTCATTACTACATGATAGTAATACCAATGCTGCTAAACTAAAAGTTAGCAAACTAATTTTGATTATTTTTTTCATAATTATTATATTTAATTTTTTTAATTAAAAAAACAAAGGGAACACAGCTAAGGTTCCCCTTGATCTCATTCAACTAAAACTTAACAAACTCAACTCTTCTATTATTTGCTTTTCCTTCTGGAGTAGTATTATTATCTATAGGTTTACTTTCGCCAA
>CAYPAK010000213.1:0-2769 GCA_964408665.1 uncultured Flavobacteriaceae bacterium
TTTTTGGGTAAGATTAAAAAATTCAATACCTTTACTCCAAATAAAACAAAAAAATGAAGTCATTTACCATTACGGAAATCAACCAACATCTTCAAGGAGAACTTTTAGGATGTGATACAGTAACAATAACTGGTGCAGAACAGATAGAAAAAGCACAAACCCAACAAATAACGCTTATAGGAAGTAGAAAATACCTCAAACTTTGGGATACAACTCAAGCAACAGCTGTTATTGTTTCTGATAAATTAAACATAACACCAAAAGAAAATAAAGCCATAATAAAAGTATCAAACCCAGATTTAGCAATGGGAAAAGTACTCGCATTATTCGCTCCTGACTTACCTGATTTTGAAAACGATATTTCACCTAATGCAACAATTCATAAAACAGCAAAAATAGGTAGTAATTGTAAGATTGGCGCTGGCTGCTATATAGGGAAAGATGTGATTTTAGCTGACAACGTCACCCTTTTTCCTAATGTAACTATTTTAGATAATAGTACCGTTGGTACTCACACTATCATTTGGTCTGGAACGGTTATTAGAGAGCGAAGTATTATTGGTAAACACTGCATCTTGCATAATAATGTAAGCATTGGAGCTGATGGTTTTGGCTATCGTCCTGCCGAAAATGGGCAAGGATTAGTCAAAATACAACATATTGGCAATGTAATCTTAGAAGATTATGTAGAAATAGGTGCTAATTCTTGCGTAGATAGAGGAAAATTTAGCGCAACAAAGCTCGGCTATGGTTGTAAAATAGATAATCTCGTGCAAATAGGACATAATTCTGTATTAGGAAAATTCTGTATAATGGCAGGAAGTAGCGGACTTGCAGGCTCTGTAACCCTAGGAGATGGCGTAATAATAGGCGGAAGCGCTTCTATAAAAGACCATACTACAATCCATTCTGGCGCAGTTGTTGGCGGTGGTTCTGGAGTAGTAGCAGATGTTGCTGCAGGAAAACACGTGTTAGGTTATCCAGCACAAGATTCTCGCGAAATGCTCAAGCAATGGGTTGCTTTGCGCAGACTAGTAAAGTAATAAAATCATACTATAATATCTTAAAACCAACGCTATGATTAACAAATTAAAACTTGCTCAAATTTTATTTTTAGATATTGAAACCGTACCAATTTATGCGTCTTTTAATGAACTTAGTGAAACAGAACAAAACCTTTTTTCGCTAAAAACAAAATACCAACGCCGTGATGAATTTAGCCCTGAAGAATTCTACGAACGCGCTGGAATTTGGGCAGAGTTTGGAAAAATAATTTGTATTTCTGTTGGTTATTTTGTTTTTGTTGGCAAAAAACGAACATTTAGACTAAAATCTTTTTCAGGAGACGATGAAACACAAATACTAAGCGATTTTTCTGAATTACTAAATACACATTTTAACAAAGCGGCACACTTACTATGTGCTCATAACGGTAAAGAATTTGATTTTCCCTTTATAGCAAGACGTTTATTAATTAATAAATTACCACTTCCCAAAAAACTTAATTTATTTGGAAAAAAACCTTGGGAAATCCCGCATTTAGACACTTTAGAATTATGGAAATTTGGGGATTATAAACATTATACTTCGTTAAAATTACTCACTCATATCTTAGGAATATCTTCTCCAAAAGATGATATTGATGGTAGCCAAGTTGCTGCGGTATATTATCAAGAAAAAGATATAGAACGTATTGTAAATTATTGTCAAAAAGATACTTTGGCGGTAGCGCAAGTACTACTTCGTTTACGTAATGAAGATTTGTTAAAAGGCAATGAAGTAACTATTATTACTGATTAAAGTTTTATTTTATGGACTTTATAACAGGTTTAACTTTAGAATTCAGCAGTAATAAAAACGCCAAAGTAGCATTAGGTCAAAAGGCATATATGAAAAATTTATTTGAGTTCTACGGAATTAAAACACCATTACGAAGAGAACTTCAAAAACCATTCTTAAACAAACAATACTTACCTGACAAAAGTGAATTAGAACCATTAATACGCATACTTTGGCAAAAACCAGAGCGTGAATATCAATATTTTGCTCAAGAGTTATTTTTTAAATACAATAAGCAACTAGCAGAAAATGATATTGCATTATTTGAATATATGATAGTGCACAAATCTTGGTGGGATACCGTAGATTTTATTGCAACAAAACTCTTAGCATCCTATTTTAAAAGCTATCCAAATAAAAAAACTTATTATATTAAAAAATGGATAAAATCCAATAATATTTGGCTACAACGGTCAGCATTATTATTTCAACTAAAATACAAAACCGCTTTAGATACTGATTTATTAGATTTTACTATTAATTCGTTATTAGATACAAAAGAATTTTTCATTAATAAAGCCATTGGTTGGATTTTAAGAGAGTACAGTAAAAGCAACCCACAATGGGTAATTAATTTTGTAGAAAAAACGAAATTATCAGCCTTAAGTAAAAGAGAGGGGTTACGGTTAATTAAGTCTTAAAATCTAACATTTAACCCTGTGGAAAGCCCTACGGAATACGGTTTAAAATTACCACTATTTTGGTCAAACATATCTAAATAATAGCGAAATGAAGGTTTTACATTTAGATTAAGTGCTTTTCCCAAATGGTAATTAAACCCAAGAGAGAAATTGGCAGAAGCATTTATTGGACTCAAATTGTTAGCCTTCCCAAAATAGCGTTCCTCTCCGTCTAAACTGTGCAAAGTGAGTTCGTTTTTTGTTAAAATAAGCGAGCTAAGTCCTCCTGTTAAAGAAATATCCATTTTTT
>CAYPAK010000214.1:0-2762 GCA_964408665.1 uncultured Flavobacteriaceae bacterium
CTTTTTCATAATTTCTTTTTTTATTGTAATTAATAACAAAAACCATTCCGTTTTTTTTAGTTTCTGCTAAAATATAATATTTTGTTATAGTACCTTATGTCTTAAAGCGAAGTGGTCTTATATCCTTTTTCAGATAACATTGACTTTTTTACAAAAAACTAACATTTCATATCAAGTTGTAATTTTATTTGAAAACGCACTTCAGACCACGTTTTGCTTTTACCATCAGCACCTTTATGGTTATCAAATTCGGCAGTGTGATAAAAATATAAGGCTTCTCCTGCATTAAAATCCTTTTTTAAGTCAAAAACTCCAGTAATGATGAGTTGTTTTTCTTTTTTATCAAAATGAGCTTTAAGCGTTTTGGAGGTGTTATTCATATTTACTTTTACAAAAACTTCTTGTGTTGCTACATCAAAACGTGTTATTTGTATTGAAACCGTGTTGCTAGCCATCATTTTACCAAAAAGATATTCGCTAATTATTGTATTGGGTTTATCATTTTCTAAAATACGTTTAGTATCTAGTGTTACTATAGCATTAGGGTAAACTGCTAAAGGATCATTTGCTGATTTTGTTTCAGTAATACTAGTTTTGTCAAAACGAAAAACAAGCGGCTTTTTGGCAGTTGTTTTGTAAAAAGTCCAAGTAACAATTGGTTTTTCTTTGTTATTGAAATAACAAATAGTAGGTTTTACAAGGTCATTATTATCTTGCTTTTTTGCAGTTTTATCTGTACACACGTTTAAACTAAAGAGTATTAGAAAGAAAGAAATTAGTTTCATTTTTTTATCAATTTAAAGGTTTTTTTCGTATTATTTATTGTCGTTATTTCAAGATAATAAAATCCTGATGCAAATGAAGATAAATCAATAGTATCAGTGGTTACTTTTTGTATAAACTGACCAAGTGCATTATATAAATTTACCGTTTTTAAACTGTTTTGTTGATTAGTACTAATTACAAACACTCCTTCCGAAGGGTTTGGAGCTATAGTGATTACATCAGTTAAAGAAACGTCTGCTACAGGCAAAGCACTGCAATCTACTACAATGTCATAAGCTGAACCACTACCATCATCTGCATCTACTACAATGTAATAGGTATGTCCATAAACAGCATTAGCATAAGTAGCCGCAGAAGAGGATACCGTACCCAAACAGTCTGAAGGGTCGCAACTACCCAAAATATAAACATCTAAATCTCCTGTGTAGTTACTTACTGTAACCGTAAATGTTCCTGTTGAGGTTGCTGTCCAAGTATGCACCCTTTCTGGCCCTGTTTCTGTCCACGTATTACAAGCATACTGACCTACATTAGAAGCTGCGGTGGAGCTTGCACCGTGATAACTAACGCCGCAAGAAAGTGTAACAGCATTACTACAATCTAAAGCAACAGTATTAGACCCATCATCACATCTGTAGATGTTTACAGGGTTATAATAATGGTCAGCTATCCATTGATACGTTTTTCCTTGTAAAGCCCAACGTTGCGTTCCCCACTGGCACATACCTCTTCCGTGTCCATACCTATCGTGTCCTGCACAAAGTGCATCGGCAATACAAGGAGAACTAGTACTATTCCCTGCATAACCATCGCCGCAACTGGTTCCCGCGGGAGCATTTAGCCCGTTATTTTCTGCAGAATATTCGGTAAAAGCAATATTATTTGTTGAAGTAACCATATATTTACCTTGTGTAACAGCGCAAGCACTAATACATGATGAAGCATAATCACTATCCCAAACTTGGCGACAAGTAGTACTAGAAATATCAAAATTTGTAGCTATTGGGTGAGCTACGTGATAAGCACCATAAGATTTGTAAGGTAAACTTCCTGCTTTAAGTGATTCGGTGTTCCAGCTTGCAATCCACTCATCATTAAGCCCTTTTCGGGTGTAAACCTCTATACCCATAACCGAAACAGTAGTACAATTATTACAGTTACAATTTGTACCTACACGAATGGTGCTTGGTAAGTTGTCACAAGTATAATTTGCTGATCGAGCGGTACTTTCTTGTAAACTACTTGTTATGACATCTTGTAATTCATTATACACTGCTGCTTGTGTAATTTGTTGTTTATTAATAGCTTCAAGCGCTATTCCTATATAGGTTGTAGCAGTTGTAAATTTAGCTGTTTTTGTTGCTATTTTATAAGCTACATTAGCAATAGTGTAGCTAATAGCATCTCCTTCTTTAAAACTAAGATAATATGGTATTTCACTTTTTTTTAATACAAATTGCCCTTTATCATCTGTTTGTAGTGTTTTTTTGAATTCATTAAAAGAAACAGTAGTGTTTTTTAATGGTTTACCAGTTAGTTCATCATAAATAACTCCTTTAAAAAGAATATTTTGATCTGTTTTTGGTGTTTTATAGCCTGTTTTAGGTTCTAAAATAGCATTAATCCGAATAGGTTTATTAGCATTAAAATGTGTTTGAATAGTTTCATAACCTTCACTATAAAAAGTAATATTTACTTTATCAGTATAATTATTTAAGTGTATAATACCAGCTGTATCGGCTTTATAAACCGTTTTGTTGGTTTTGTTTTCTACTAAAACAAGTGCGTTTTTTATCCTATTAAAGGAATACGCATCTTCCATAGTAATTGTTATTTGCGCTTGAACACTTATATTAAACAGTAAAAAAATAATTAGAAATAGGAATTCTTTTTTCATAATAAATAGGTTTAACTTTAGTCTATAAAGGTATGAAAAAAAAATTTAGTCTTTTTTGAGAAAAATATAATGACGATTT
>CAYPAK010000215.1:0-2730 GCA_964408665.1 uncultured Flavobacteriaceae bacterium
TTATAGTACCTTCTACAGTACCATCAATTCTAAAATCTCCATCAGACTCAATATCACCAACTATTTTGGTTGAAGCTCCCAAGATGTTAGTTTGAGCTGAAGTAGTGTTTGGTTGGTTTGATTTTTTTTTGTCTGAAAACATAATCGTTATTTTTATTTATAAGTTGAAATATTCTTTTTTATTTGTGCTAATGCATAATCATTAGATGAAATAATGTATTTTTTATTGGAAATAACATAGCCATTATTATCCATATATTTAGCAAATTCTTTAGCTTCTTTTTCACTTTTAAAGCCGTGTAATACTACAAGTTTAGCGTTTTTGGTATAAAAATCTGTAGAGGTTTTTAAACTGTTTCTACCTAAGCTTTGTTTGGCGGTATTTATGGTGTTGATTGGCTGATTAGCATCTCCATTAGCTACTATTTCATAAACTATTTTCCAATGCTTATCGTTAGCATCTTTGGTAAATTCTTTGGTTTCTAAGTTTTTAATCAAACCCTCTAATAATGCTTGTGCTTCCTTACCTTCTTTAGTTTTAGGATGATTTAATGCTATAAATTCTGTTGCTTTTTTAAAGGATTTTAAACCCTCAACACGTCCTAGAATTTTAGCTTTTAACAGCTCAAAACGAAGCGCTTGAGATGTACCAAAAAAGGCTTTAGCATTTTGGTCTGCTTGCTGTAATGCTTCGGTATATTTTTTTGCTAAAAATAGTTTTGTTGTTGCTACAAAAAGCGTATCAGGATTATTAGCGGTATCATTTAATAATGCTTCTGGGTTGGTTATGATTTTTGCATACTGACTTTTAGGATAATTACTTGTAATATCATCTTTATAAGATGCAGCTTTTGAAGTGTTATCGGTTAGTTCGTAAAGTTTATATAAATTATACTTAGCAGGAAGTATTAATCGTTCTTGAGGTTTAAAAGCTAGCGTTTTTTCTAGTTTTTCTATGGCTAATGGGTATTCTTTGAATTGTTCTTTATAAATAAGTCCTAATTGATAATAGGCAAAATCACGTTTATCCTTAATCGTTTTTATTTTTTCGGTAGTTGTAGGAACAGTCGCAATGTACTTATCTACATCATATTTATCTGATTCTGCTACCGCAGCTACTTCTTCTTCTACTTCAGAATCAACAGCTTTTTGTAATGATTTATCTGCGTAGCGCCAATAATCTTCTAAGATACGGTCTCCCCATTTTTTATTAAAAGCTGCACGACCATAAGACACTGCTGTTTGCGTGTAAAAATAAAAACCATTTTGTGCTGCATTTGCATTACTTTGCGCTAAGGAAGCAGCAGCTTCATTACTGTTTTGTACTTTTGCAGCAGCTTCAAGTGCGTCTTTTTCTTTTAACTTCTTGATATAATCTTCAAAATAGGTTTTTAATTTTTCTTTAGAAAAAGTAGTAAGCATCAAAATACTATCGTTCTTTTTGGCACTTGCTTCGTATTTAATAACATCTCCTAAATTTTCAAAACGCTTCTTTATAAGACGATATTTTTTGGTTCTTTTATTAAGCAAAGGCAATACTTTTGCATAAAACGAACCTGCATCTGTATATTTTGCCGTATTAAAATAATAATCAGCTAATTGTTCATAAGCTTTAGCTTGTAGTTTTTTATCACCTTTTGCTTTATCTATGGCTTTAGTAAATAATTCTTCTGCAGCAGCTCCATTATCAGCGGCTAATGCAAGCATCGCTTTTTCATAATAGATGCGTCCTAAAAAAGGTTTGTTTTCCCTGTTTTTTTCTAATTTATTATAAACCGCTAGTGCTTGTGTACTGTCATTTTGTATTAATTGATTTTGTATTATAGCATTTACATACAAAGCCCAATCGCCTTTTCTTTTGAGATCAATAACTTCTTGAAAAGCTGTTTTTGCACTATCTTTTTGCTGTAGTTTTTGCCATAATTGCCCTTTTATATAATATAATCGTGCTTTAAAGGCTTTGTCTTTATTGTAAACAAGTGCTGTGTCAATAGCATTTATGGCTTTATCATATACTTTGGTGTTAATATACGCTTGTGCTAAGGTAACGGCTAAGTCTTTGTGTATCTCTTTATCTAATGCTTTTTCGCCTAAAAGAATATTTAGATTTTCTACAGCTACATCTTCATTTTCTAAAGCAATATTGGTTTTTTCGCGCCAAAGTTTTGCTTGAGCTACTTTTTCTTTATCACTATAATACCGTATTGTATAATTAAATGCTTCCATTGCTGGAACGTAGCGTTGATCATAGTAACGTGCTTTTCCTAGTAAAAGATACGCTTCTGATATTTGCGTGTTTTGCTCTTTTCCTTGCAAATTCATACTGTGCATTTGCACGGCTTTTACGGCTTTTTCTTCTGCTTTTTCAAAATTTGGGTTTTTAGCAGTTCCTGGTAAAGCGTTTGCTTGAGGGCTTACTTTTAATTCTAAGGGTAAAATAGCCCAAAAATCTTCTTTATGCTTTTCTTTAATTGCTAAAACACCTTGCTTTAGGGCTTCATTACCATTAAATAATACATTATATTTGGTGGTTAATGCATGATAATTTCGGTTAATAAATTTGTTTTTTCTTGTAGAACAGCTTGATATAAGTGTAATTAGCACTAAAGCTACAAAAATATATTTGGTTTGGTTTTTCAAAATAATAATTAATTAAGTATCTATATTAAACTGTTTTTTTTAGGTTTTATTTCTTAAAAACGCTGTAAAAATACAAAATAATTAATTAAT
>CAYPAK010000216.1:0-2726 GCA_964408665.1 uncultured Flavobacteriaceae bacterium
GTATGCGCGCTAAGTCCCCAATCATCATAGTAATATCTATAATAAGTTTTAAACACAATATGCTCATTAATATATTGATGCAAACGCACTCCAATAGGTATTTTTAGACGGCTATTAGGTAGGCGTTCTATATCATCGGCAAGCTGAAATACGCCAGTATTTTTTCGAGTTTCATAATAAGGTATATTAGAAGCAAGACCTACATAGAAATTTGCTCGGTCAGCAAAATACACACGTTGCATTGGGTTAGAAAGCCAACCTTTTTGTAATACAATATCGGAGAAAATAGACACTTGTGTAGTTTTGCTTAGTATTTGAGAAAAACTAAGTGATACGGAATAGGTGTTTCTGCCGTTGTTCTCTACTAAGGTAGTACTTGCAGGGCGCCAAGCGTTTAATGCGCTTTTATTGATAATTTGTCCATTTTGGTTTAGAATATCTACCGTACCAAAGAAACCATAATAAAGATTTCCTGCACTGTGTTTATATTCTAAAATTTCGGTAGGATAAACAGGGCGCCAATGGTCTAAATAGAGGCTGGTGCTTATTCCTATTTCTGTATTTTTTTGGTTAAATAATTTGGTAATACCAGCACCAAAACCAAAGGAAAAGTAGTCAAATTCATTAGAAATACTAAAGTGTGCTGTGCTTATGGTGTTTCTGTCATCCGAAGAATGGCTGTACGAAAAATTACCGCTTGTCCATACATCAGATTGTGAAGCGCCAGAGGCAATAATCCAAGGTGACCCTTTGATTATTCCAGAACCACCACCGCCACCATACCCATTAGAAGATGCGCCAGAGAAAGGGTTGAGGTTACTA
Organism: uncultured Flavobacteriaceae bacterium; assembly: GCA_964408665.1. Taxonomy (GTDB): domain Bacteria; phylum Bacteroidota; class Bacteroidia; order Flavobacteriales; family Flavobacteriaceae; genus JALSVQ01. The sequence continues at coordinate 823 of CAYPAK010000216.1, forward strand.
GAAGATGCCGAGCTATATGCCGAAATGGTAGCGTCTATACTCAAAACATCATCGTCATTAAGTGGTATGGCTATGGTTATATCTGTAGCTGCATCTACAAGCTCTTCGGAACCGATACCGCCTGTTACCGCTGCATTGTCACCATCTTGATTATAAACGCTTCCTAGAATATCGAGTTCAGTTGTTTCTAAAACGCGTTTTTTATAGGTGTCTTTTTTGTCTTGTGCTTGTACTTTTACTAAGGTAAATAATACGAGTAGAATTACTATTTTTTTCATCATCATTTTTATTAGTTACATCCGCATCCACCACCTGCTTTACCGCCGTTTGCACCAGCAGCACCTTCACGATATACTTGAAAAGCAGTTTCAAACTTTTTTTCTTTTCTATCTACAAGGTTCATATCAGGGTCGTTAATGGTTACTTTTTCGTATTCTTTTACCGTAACGCAAGCGCTTAATGTAAGTGTACAAAGAGCAATTAATACTATTATTTTAGTTTTCATTTTTTTTGATATTTATATTTTTTGAAGTAAAAATTTTCCCTTTATCATCTATAATAATACAGGATATATTTTTCATTTGATTTATTCTGTCTAATCCTACTTGTACTCCCATTACAAAAACCGAAGTGGCCAATGCATCAGCAAGTTCTGCTTTTGGCGCAAATACACTTACGCTGACTATTCCTGTAGCTGGTATTCCTGTTCTGGGATCTATGATGTGAGCGTATCTTTTTCCATTAAAAAAAACATACTTTTCATAACTACCAGAAGTTACCACAGCGCCTTGTTTTAGAGGAAGCAGTCCGAAGGCTTTTTGTTTGTTAAACGGATTGGTAATGGCAACCATCCAATCGCTGCCATCGGGTTGTTTTCCCCAAGTATTCATATCGCCAGAGGCATTGATTATTCCTGCTTTTACGCCTTTGTTAATTAATAATTGCTTGGCTTTATCTGCGGCATAGCCTTTGCCAATAGCGCCAAAGCCTATTTTCATACCTTTCTTTTTTAGGAAAACAGTATGTTTTGCAGCATCCATTATGATGTTTTGATAACCTACTTTTTGTACCGATTTTTTAATAGTTTCTTCCGAAGGAAATTGTTTCATTGAACCGTCAAATTTCCATATTTTATCCATAGATGCGTAACTGATATCAAAAGCACCATCGGTGAGTTTGGAGATGAGTTTAGCACGCTGTATGAGTTTAAACAGTTCTTCGCTTACTACTACGGGTTTTATGCCTGCATTTCTATTAATTAATGTTGTTTCAGAATTATTATCCCAAGAGGAAATAATTTTTTCGATGCGTTTTATTTCTGTAATGGCATCATTAATATATCCTTTTGCTAAACTGTCATTTTGGGCAACTACGGTTATACCAAAGTCGCTTCCCATTAAAAGTAGTTTCTTTTGATAAACTTCTTGCGAAAAGACAGTTTGTATAAAGAATACGGTTAGTAAAAGGGTTAATTTTTTCATTATTTTTTAGAAACTAGTTAATAGTTCAACATATTCTTTTGGGCTAAGTTCTTTTTTGTAGCCTACGCTTCCTAGTATTTGTCCTTTGTTATTTAACACTACTACATAAGGAAAGTATCCGTTTGGATTGTATTTTTCGGCAAGCTTTCCATTTTCTTTTTGTTGTTCTTTGCTTAGTTGATTTTTCTTTTTTCTAGGGAAATCGGCTTTTAGCATAATGAGTTTTCCTTTGGCTAATGTTTGAAATTCTTTTGAATCCCAAATGGTTCGTTCTAGTTTGATACAAGGAGCACACCAGTCAGACCCTTGAAATACTAAAACAATTTTAGCGTTGTTTTCTGCAGCTAATGCTTGGGCTGTTTTTAAGTCTTTTTGCCAGTCTTGGGCTTGAGTTGTTACTGCTAAAAATAGTGTAACTAATAG
>CAYPAK010000217.1:0-1489 GCA_964408665.1 uncultured Flavobacteriaceae bacterium
CTTATAATTATCGTTTTTGGATTATTTCTAACTATTAAAACACAAATTATTTAAACTGTTTTATAGTCCCTAAAAAACTCTTCTTTTTTAAAATTATTTTTAAAAAACCTAGCAAAATAAGCTATTTATAACTAAAAATCACCCTAAAGGGTGATACAAATCACCCTTTCTGATGAAGAAAAAAAGCGGGTCTAGTCGTACTTTTGTCCTATCATTAATCAATTAAAATTATAATAAAATGAAAAAAGTATTATTAGTATTAACAGCAATTTTTGGATTAGCAACTGTACAAGCACAAACTGAATTAGGAGCAGGAGTAGCTCTTGGAGGAGGAACAGCAATTGAGGCAAAAGCTAATTTTGGAGTGAGTGATGTTATTAGCATTTCTCCATCAGTAGATTACTATTTTGTAGCAGGTGATTATTCAATAATAGGTATCAACGCTGATGCACATTATAATTTTGAAGTTGGAGAAGGTTTTGTAGCCTACCCACTTGCAGGATTAAACTACTTAATGATTTCTGGAGAAGGTTATACATACAACTCTGGTATTGGGCTTAACATCGGTGGTGGAGCTACTTATGCTATTGGTGATAATATGAAACTTTACGGCGAGTTAAAATACCGTAGATACGGTTCTGGGCTTTCTATAGGAATATTGTTCTCATTATAATATACCTTTTTAAACAAGGGTAGTAATGCTACCCTTGTTTTCTTACTCATTCAACTATTAATAAAATTAATTATCATGAAAAAAATTATCACATTTTTATTTACACTTTTAATAAGTGTTATGAGTTTCGCTCAATACGATATTGACGATACACAAAACTTAACCTATGTAGATATTAGTAGTACAGGAACTTTAATTACACCTTCAGATGATGGTGCTACAAATATTACAACTCCTTGGACAATTTATTTAGGAGGTGTAGCCTCAACACAATTACGTGTAGGTAACAATGGAGCCGTTTTATTTAATACTACAACAGGAAGCATTAGTTCTAGTAATGCGGCACTAAGCACAAGCTTACCTATAATTGCTCCTTTTTGGGATGATTTTGATACAGAAATAGGTGGTGTATATTATGAAACAAAAACAGCATACTATAATGGAGTTCCTATTGCTTCAAAATTTATTATCCAATGGGATAGAGTACATTTTAATGGTAGCAACAATACAGATCCTGCTAGTTTTCAATTAATTTTTAATAGAGACAGTCCTACTATCATATTTCAATATGCTGATGTTGATATGGACGGCACAAGTTATGATAATGGGCTTTCTGCTACTATTGGTATTGCTACAACAAATGAAGTGTCGCAATATTCGTATAACACAGCAAGCTTAAACGGAATAACAACACTTGTTTTTAGTTTACCTAGTACCAATGTACCAGACGATAATTTTGAAGCCTATCTAGAAACACATAATGCCAATGGAGATACCGTAGCTTTGGGTGCAGCAGATAGTATGGGTAATGGTACA
>CAYPAK010000217.1:1589-2710 GCA_964408665.1 uncultured Flavobacteriaceae bacterium
TATGTAGCAACTCAAGCAGCTTGTGATGCACTAGACGTAGCAGATAATACAATAGTAGGTTTAGCTATTTACCCAAACCCTGTGCAAAACACGCTACATATAAATGCCTTAGAAAATGTAGAAAATATTAGCCTATACAATATGCTAGGACAAGAAGTACTATCTCAAAAACCAATGACAACTAGTTTCCAATTAGACTTTAGTAGCTTAACAAACGGCACGTATATCATAAAAATTACTTCTAATAAACAAACAGGAATTTATCAAATTATTAAAAATTAATCTTTAAATATAAATAATTATGAAAACAATGAAAAAAGTAATGTATTTTGTGCTAGCACTAGCACTAACAGTAGGGATTAGCTCTTGTGAAGGGCCAGAAGGACCTGCTGGAACAAACGGACAAGACGGAACAAATGGAACAGACGGCAATGCTAATGCACAGACCTATGTGTTTAACAACCCTTCATGGGGTTCTCAGTATTGGATGGATATTAATATGGATGGTATTTTAACAGATGATGTTATTCAAAATAATGTAATTCTTGGTTATGTGAAACCAACAAACTATAATTTAGTTAGTCCTGTACCAGGAGAAATAGCGGCGCTTCATCATCAACAAATAAAAATTTATATATTTGATTCTAACAATTCTTTTCCTTTTACTTATAGATTGGTATCAGAAAAATTAGATGGTACACCAACTCCACATGCAAATTTACAAGCTTTAGCTTGGGTAAAAGTAATCATTATAGCATCTACCAACACCACTACGGTAACTGGTAATGGAAGAATGGCTAATGTAAGCCCAAAGGAAGCTGTTCAACAAGAATTAGCTGCTGCTAATGTAGATATAAATGACTACTATGCAGTATGTGCTTACTATGGCATAGACCCAAAATAAGATACATTTGTTTTGTAAGTGTACTAGTATAAACTAGTTTATACTAGTACACTTTTTTAAGTTCAACTAAAATATAAATAATTATGAAAACAATATTTAAACTCACAATATTATTACTAGCTTTATTGGCTGCACCGCAGCATACTGAAGCGCAATTCCTCAAAAAACTACAAAAACATGCTGAAGAAAAAATAAAACGTGAAGCCGAAAACCGCAC
>CAYPAK010000218.1:0-2701 GCA_964408665.1 uncultured Flavobacteriaceae bacterium
AAGAACGGACTGAAAATATTGTGAAGCAAATAAGTGATTCCTACGAAATTTTTACACTCTAAGAGTTTAAGCAATTCTAAATAGCTATTGGAATTTCCTAGTAAAAGTTGTATCTTTAACTCAAATTGAAAACTATGAGAACTCTTCCTAAATTGCAGCGTTTTAATGAAAACGTGTTAGCTAAATACAAAATATACAATAGTATATTTATGACATTGCCTTTTGATAGTATTAATGACACTGGAACACTTTTACCTTTGTTTCAGAAAATCTGTAAAGACGGTTTTGCTAAAGGGAAAAATCCAGCGGAAATAGTTGCATATTTCAGTGATAAATATCTCGATAAACCAACTGAGCAAGAACGTATAGATTTGTTGTTTCGTTTTATACAATATATTGAGCGACAGGTCGTGCTTTTTGATGCCATTGAAGATGCTTCTTTTTCTATTATCCATAATATGGAAGGAAAAGGAACATTGAGAAATAGTAAAGAACAAGCAGCGTCTGAAGGCAAAATGAATTTGCTAAAGTTGTACCTAAAAAAACTCAAAGTGCGTCCTGTTTTAACGGCGCATCCTACACAATTTTATCCAGGAAATGTCTTGGCTATCATTACAGATTTGTCTAAAGCAATTAAAGACAATGATTTTGTTTTTATAGAAAAATTACTTGCTCAGCTTGGTAAAACTCCCTTTTTTAAACACGAAAAACCTACGCCTTATGATGAGGCAATTAGCTTAATTTGGTATCTTGAAAATGTGTTTTACCATAGTATTAGTGCTAGCTATAACTACATTAATAAAAACATATTTCTAGGAGAAAAAAACGAAAACGAAATTATAAGCATTGGCTTTTGGCCAGGAGGAGATCGTGATGGTAACCCATTTGTAACCACAGATATAACCTTGAAAGTAGCTGAACGATTACGATTTACTATTATTAAAAATTATTATCGTGATTTGAGAAAAATTAAGCGAAGATTAACTTTTAAGGGTATCGAAGAAGTTTTATCAAGACTAGAAGCAAAATTATTATATTATACGAATAATGATTTAGAAAGCGACTTTAATGTAGTTTATTTTTTAGCAGAATTAAATAAAATAAGAATTATTTTAATAGCAAAACACCAGTCTTTATTTTTGGAAGAATTGGATGATTTAATTAATAAAATTCACCTTTTTGGTTTTCATTTTGCTACAATGGATATAAGACAAGATAGTCGTGTTCACGCTAAAGTTTTTGAAGATATAACATCTAAATTAATCAAAGAAAAGAAGCTTCCTTTAGCGTATCTTGATTTAGAAATGACTGAAAAATCAGCACTTTTAGCCGCTATAAAAGGGAATTTAAATCCTAAAGATTTTGAAAGTTTAGCGACAAGAAAAACATTAGAATCTATTTATGCATTGCAAGATATTCAAGCTAAAAATGGAGAAAAAGGGGCTAATAGATATATAATAAGTAATAGCCAAACAAGTCTAGATGTGATGCGTGTTTTTGCAATGCTCAATCTTTGTGGTTTTGACAAAGGGTTAACCGTAGATGTTGTGCCGTTATTTGAAACCGTTGTTGATTTAGAAAATGCAGCTGCAGTAATGAGTGAGCTTTATAGTAATGCTAGTTACAGAAATCATTTAGCCAAAAGAGAAAATAAACAAACTATTATGCTTGGCTTTTCTGATGGAACCAAAGACGGTGGTTATCTTATGTCTAATTGGGGTATTTATAAAGCAAAAGTGGCACTAACAAAAGTTTCTCGTGAATTTGGAATTGAAGTTGTGTTTTTTGATGGACGTGGAGGACCTCCCGCAAGAGGAGGAGGAAAGAGCCATCAGTTTTATGCATCTTTAGGGACAGAAATAGCTGCAAATGAAATACAACTTACCATTCAAGGGCAAACAATTAGTTCTAATTTTGGTACTTTAGAATCTTCGCAATATAATCTAGAACAGCTTATAAGTGCTGGTGTTAGCAATGCTATTTTTAATAAATCAGCGAATAACATAAGCGCTTCAGATAAAGCAGTGTTAGAAGATTTAGCAAAAATTAGCTATGACACTTATGTTGCGTTCAAAAATCATGATAAATTTATTCCATATTTAGAAAACAGAAGCACACTTAAGTATTATGGGCAAGCTAATATAGGTAGCCGCCCTTCTAAACGCTCAAAATCAGCAAAATTAATTTTCTCAGACCTTAGAGCCATTCCTTTTGTAGGAAGTTGGAGTCAGTTAAAACAAAATGTGCCAGGTTTTTATGGTATAGGAACGGCATTAGCTACTTATAAAGACCGTGGTGAGTTTCATAAAGTACAGGAGCTGTATAAAAACTCAAAATTCTTTAGAGTTTTATTAGAGAATAGTATGATGAGTTTAACAAAATCATTTTTTGAATTAACCGCTTATATGGAAGCAGATAAAGAATATGGTGCATTTTGGAAACTTATCTATGATGAATATTCTTTGAGCAAAAAATTATTATTAGAGCTTGCAGGACATGAAGTATTAATGCAGAATGACCCAAGTACAAAAGCATCTATTAAAGCGCGTGATGAGATTGTCTTGCCTTTGCTTACTATTCAGCAGTTTGCCTTGCAAAAAATAAAAGAATTAAATTGTAGTGCAGCTAATGATAAATTATGTAAAATTTATGAAAAAATGGTAACACGTTCTTTATTTGGAAATATTAATGCAAGTAGAAA
>CAYPAK010000219.1:0-2648 GCA_964408665.1 uncultured Flavobacteriaceae bacterium
AAGGTACAACTCCTTAGCAGGGAGCCCCGATCGACCACTCTGGCACCTCTCCAATGTTCTTATATTTATGAACTACCCATTTTGTTAAACGGGATGCAAATATAACTAAAACTATTCATAAAAAAAGAATAAATTTAGTTTTTTTTAAATATTCTTAGGTTTCTGTAATAAATCTAATTTTTCGGCAAAATAATCGGTAAAATCACGCATTGTTGCTGCCATCTTAGTGTCATTGGTAGCGCGTTCAAAACTATCGGCCATAGAAACTAGCGTTTGGTGATAAAAAATCTTCATTTCATCTAAAGGCATTTCTTTGGTCCACAAGTCCATTTTTAAAGTCTCTTTGTCTTTGGTGTCCCAGATAGCCAACATTATAGCCTTTGTATCTCTGTTTTTCATTCCTGCATCTTCTGCTGTCCAAGAAATTGTTTCAGGCACTTTGTTTTCGTCTAGGCTGACGTCAAATTTTATTTCAGATTGGTGTTTATTACTCATTTAATTTGCTATTTTTCGAGGTTTATATTTTGATTTTTTTAATAATTCATCTGCTTCCATTTGTAGCATTTTGTCTAAAGGCACATCTTTATTATTCTGCATAAAAGCACGTACTATCTGCCAGCCCATCCATTGTCCTATTCGCCCAGGAGAATCAGCATCTACTTCTAAAAAGAATTTAGAAAACGGTGCTAACTCCAGAAAGTATTTACGTAATTTTTTATTATTACTATAAAGCATTTCTCTACTTACATAATATTCCCAAATAAAAGGCTCATTATCTTTTGCCCATTGTAATTGTGCTTCGGTATAATTTATTTTTTCGGCATCGCTTGCGCTAGGAATAAACAAATCACTAAGATATAATTTCTTTCCTTCATAAATCATATTAGCCAAAAAATGGGTGTCATAAGGTTTTGTTACAAAGCTAGCGCCTATTGCCAATGCTGCATCAGGCACAATTTGTGTTGGCTTCATTTGTGCTTTCATATAAGCAGGCACTTCTACATATAAAGAATCCTTTTCGCCTAAATAATTATCTATAGATACTAATAATTTATTATAGCGCTGGGCATAAATCATTCTATCAGGATAGACTACATAATTAATCAATGTATTTACCTCGGGTTCTTTCCAAGATGGGTAATAGTATTTAATATGTTTAAACAAGTCTTGAAAATCTTTTTTTTGCTTATCAAAAGTAGGAAAAACTTGTTGCGTCTCGTGAAACAACTCCAAGTTAAGCGTATCGGTCATTTGTGCTACCCAAACCGAATCTGGTGTTGCAGGGTTAAAAAATAATGGATATTCTTTTTTAAGTTTCGGTAATTCACTAGGCTTGGCTGTAAAGAATGCCTGCTCAAAACGCACTAAGTTCACCTTAGCATTAATAGTACTTACATCTACTTGATGGTTATTCGTGTCTGTGCAAGAGCTCATAACAAGTAGTAAGCCCAAAATAAAAAGCATTTTTCTCATATCAATTTGTTTTAATAAGCTATAAAACGAAATGTTTTGTACTATATTTTGTAAAGTGCAAAGATAGGTTTATTTGGTTGAAAAGTTTACCATTTCTTTTCAATTAATCCAACAAATCAGTTAATTTTTTAAGTTGTTTTTTAGCACTTTTCCCTTTGTAAATAATTTTATAAACCGTTTCGGCTATAGGCATAGCGATGCCATATTTTTTATTTAGCTGATGAATGCTTTTTACGGCATAATAGCCTTCGGCTACCATATTCATTTCTGCCATTGCAGCTTTTACCGAATAGCCTTTGCCCAACATCGTACCAAACCAACGATTTCGGCTAAATGTAGAATAGCCTGTAACCAATAAATCGCCTAAATAAGCAGAGTTATTAATGTCTCTAGTAATGGGTTTTACTTCGTCTATAAAACGACCTATTTCACGAATGGCATTAGACATCAGTACCGCATGAAAATTATCTCCATAACCACATCCGTGCGCTATTCCTGCAGCTATGGCATAAATGTTTTTGAGCACCGCTGCGTTTTCAGTCCCATAGATATCATCCGATATTTTGGTTTTGATATAATAACACGAAATGCTGTCTGCAAGTACTTTTGCCGCTTTTTGATTTTCGCTAGCAATAGTAAGATATGACAAACGTTCTAAAGCCACTTCTTCTGCATGACAAGGCCCTGTAATCACACCTATTTGGTTTGCTGGAACACCCATATGCTGTTGTAAATGTTCGCCCACAATAAGGCTCGTTTCTGGCACAATACCTTTTATTGCTGAAAAAATAAATTTATCTTTTATAGAAACAGTCAAATCTTCTAAGCCCGTAAGCAAAAAAGCGGACGGAATAGCAAGTACTAGATAATCTGCATTACGCACTACTTCATTAATATCATTACTTAATGCCAATCTGTTTTGATTAAACTGTGCAGAACTAATATAATTGGGATTGTTTCCTTCTTTTTTGATATGAGCAATAGCTTGCTCGTTACGCATATACCAACCTACGCTTTCTAGGTTTTCGCTAAGCATTTTTACTATGGCAGTAGCCCAAGAGCCTCCTCCTATTACTGCTATTTTGGGTTGTTTACTCATTTTGTATTGTTTTTGAGTTTCAAAAGTACGCTTTTTTTTAAATTTTCTTAGTTGGGAAGTTTATAAAGTTAAAAGT
>CAYPAK010000220.1:0-2611 GCA_964408665.1 uncultured Flavobacteriaceae bacterium
TTAAATATCTTTAATTCGTGTACAGCGGCATTCATCGTAGTAACCATATGCACACCAATCTCGTGATTAGTTAGTATTTTTATTTCATTAGCAGAAAACAAGTGCTTACTATTCAATACTAAGGTCTTGTCATTACTCAACACCATAGCTATTGCGGCAAGTTTATCAGAATGTTTTATTTCATACGAAAAATCATAGCGTTTGGAGTATGCTCGAAACTGCTTTTCAGTCTCGACAACATCAAACTGCGGAATATCTCCTTCTTCTTTAACTTGTGTACTTATAAAATGTAAAATAAATTGTGCGTTTTCTACATCATTAGCCGTAGGCGTTCCAAAAGAGCGCAAACTATTATAATAAAACTTTTCTGCTTCGCCAATAGTATCTATACATTGTATTAAGCCTGAATAAGAATAAATAATGTCTTCATACAAATTTTGCAACACCGCATCTGTTATAGTTTCTATAGGTAATGCAAATAAAGCACGTTGCAATTCGTATGAGTTAAAATCACGCTTTGGATAAACAAATTTAGGATTTTCAGTAAATTTTGATTCAAAAAATAGTGCTTTTTGTTCCGCAATATTTAATGGATTGATATAATTAAGCAATTCAATTTTTTTAACTAAAAAATCTAACTTTTCATCAATAGCAATCAATTCTTTTTGTTTTATCTGTACGCTTTTTCCTTGCATTAATTAATTTGTTTTGTATGATTACGCAACACACTTTCAGCATGTTTTGGAAGCAATTCTTGCAATGAATCAGCAATAGCACTAACAACTTCAGGATAATTAATAGCCGAAAGTTCTTCGCAATATATTTTTTTTACTTCGGTTGCCAAAACTAATGAATTTTTAAAATTTTCGGCAACAAATTGCAACAAATAACCATTTCCTTTAAAAACATCATTAATGCAAGCGGTATTTTTTATGTTATTTGGCAATTTTATACTTGCTAACATCTCGCGCCAAAGTCCTACATCATTGCCAAAACGTGCATTATCAATCTTTGCTGTACCTAGATTAAAAGTGGGCACCTCTCTATCCCATCTTCTCCAGTTATAAGAATGCATATCATAAACTACGGCTAGACCAAATAATGCTTCGGTCTTTTTTACTAAAGCATGAATTACACTATAAAAGGCTTTATGCTTGGCTAAACTTTTTTCTTTTGCAGCTTTAGTAAGTGGTTTATGCCAGAGCTGCTTTCCCCATGCGTCTTCGTAAATTGCTTTATCAGGGCTACGGTTTAAATCATACTCAAAGCGAGAATCATTTCCTTTTATAGTTATAGGTTGATGGGCTATCATCGTATAGGTTTCTGGATCTTCTTCAAACCAGCGTTCATACTCCGTATGTTTACAATTTTCCCATAAGTCTTTGCGAAATTGATGACCATCATGAATAGCAGTACAAATATACGGTACATAAGCAGCTATTTTTATAGTAAACGAATAATCATCGGCCACCGCTTCAAATACCTCTGCATTATTTATCTTATCAATAATAGCATTTATAGTTAATTTTTGCATAACTCAATAAATTAATTAAAAAATATACGCTTTAAGCTTCATCTACCGTTCTACGATGTTTTGCTCTACGATCAAAATTAGCATTCATTTTATATACTTCTTCCTCTAAGAAATCAATTACTTTTTCTTGTAATCGTGTGCGATATACTTTATTCATATACGTTACTCCACCTGGACTCATTACATTTACTTCTACTAGTTTTTCGCTAATAATATCTATTCCTACAAAATACAAACCATCTTTAACTAATTTAGGTCCTATTTTTTCGCATAATCTTGCTTCGGCTTTAGTTAAAACATGTTTTGCTATACTACCACCAGCACTTACATTAGAACGATGGTCTTTATCACCAGGAATACGCTTCATAGCACCTATAGGTTTTCCGTTAAGCAATAGTACTCGTACATCGCCTTTTTCTGCGCCTTCTATGTATTCTTGAAGAATAACATAATCACTACCTCCAATAGCGTTTTGCAAGTAAAAATCTAATAGCGAATTAATATTTCCCATTGCTGATTTTTCTATCAAAATAACTCCAGAACCACCAAAACCATTTAAGGGTTTTAATATCATTTTATCTGATGCTGATTCTTCTATAGTTTGTATTAAATAATCTTTGTTTTTAGAAACATGGGTTACAGGTATAATTTCATTATTAGGGTCATCAAAAACTGCAGTGTAGAGTTTATTATTTGCTACACGCATGCCTTCTATAGCATTCATAATAAACACATCATCTTTAACCGAATCTAAAAAGTTAAGCATTAATGGATCCATAGGCGGTTCTGCTCGCATAAAAATGACATCAAAACCTGCTAATGGTAGCATTTCTTCTCGTATTTTTGCCTTTTTATGAAAGGCTTTTAGTGTGTTTGGCACGGTTTCCATACGGTTAATAACCGTACAAAAAGCACTTGTTACACTATTTCTAATGGTTAAATTTGCAGGAGTACAAATAGCTACTCCATGACCACGTTTTACACATTCATGTATAAAAGCTACACTTGTATCATTATCGGGGTTTTTAATTGTTTCCCAAGGATACATCAAAAAACAAACATTCATAATCTATTTTG
>CAYPAK010000221.1:0-2609 GCA_964408665.1 uncultured Flavobacteriaceae bacterium
AAATGCACGCTCCGGGTGTACAGATTTATTGGTTTCAAGGGGATGATAGTGGGGAGAATTTTATATCTCATCATTTTAGAAGATATAATTTTGGAAAAAATTATGATGATACTTTTACATTCTTAACACCATCAGCACAAAAAATAGTCTTGCCTAATAATGTGAAAGATGTAAATAAATTTTTTGGTTATTATGGTGATAGCTTTAAAAATAATGAAGATGATTATAATAAATTTATAAGAATTACTCCTGGCACACTAAATTCATTTGTCATTGATAGTATTACCTATAAAGCAAAAATAGATTCTTCATTTAGATTAGTAGGTTATTTTGACAGTTCGGATGTGGAATACAACTATTTACCCGTTACCTCCACTAGAACTCATAAAGCACTTATTTTTGCTTTTGAAAGTGATACGGAAGCAACAGGTTATACAATATTACAACTTGATGGTAGTAGCTATGATACTTTCCAGCCTAATAGTCCTATTGTCTCTGTAGATTTATTTCCTTTTTCAAACGTAATAACTAATGAAAACAAGAAACATGTTAATATTAATCGACTAAGTAATAATCAAACTAGCATTTCTCAAGAAACATTAGACTGGGTCTTTAGAGACACCAATTATTATCCAATGTATAATACAACTTTAATTAGAAATAAAATATTAGAATTAAGACAAGCATATCCAGAATATATAAAAAGTACGACCGATAATTTTGGTAAATGGAACCTGTATTCTAGAGTAGATGATATAGGGCTAAATACACTTGGAAGTTTTGACAGATATCTTGTTAATAAATACTATAACCATATACCTGGTAATGGACCAGTGTCGGGCTATTGGACTTTACAAAATCTACCACAGCATCCAAGCACGCATAAAGAATGGCAGATTGAGTATTTTAATTTTTTAAAGGAAGATCTTATTGTTCAACAAACAATTATAAACGATATATTAATTTCTATAAATGATGAAACGAATTATGCTTCCAATATAAACAACCTAAGTTGTAGTGTTTTGGCAAATGCCATTAATGTTGCTTCTCAAAATGATTTATCAATCTTAAAGGCAGTAACTATAAGAGAAGTAATTGCCAAATTTATAGATCAAGGTTGTACAACAGAGGGTTCTAATTTATCTAATAATTATGAAGCAGCCATAATTAAATTAATAAAAAATTGTAATCCAAACGAAGCAAGTGATTTATTAGAGTATTTAGAAAACAATAATTCATATACTAATTCTATTTTAGCTAAAGAATTGTTTTATGCTATTGATGATTCACATCTGTTTTACGGTAGTAATAATCGTAAAAATTTGATTGTAGAAGTTACAAACTTAATCTATAGAACACCTTCTTTTTTTGAAAATAGACTTAATGCAGCTATAGCAGATATAGAAAAAAACACCTTTATATATGATAAACCTAATACGCTTAGGCTCATAACAGAAGAGCTTCTAAATAGCTCGGCTATCGGATCGATTGATCAGCTTCTAACAAGCAATTCCATAGCTGATCATTTTAGTCATCAAGATATAGATTATAATTTTTTAACTAATGAATATATAAATGCTAATGCTCTTGATTCTACTCAAATACTTAAATTGTCACAAACTGATCAATTTGGGTGGAGTAATACAGTAAATACTATCCATTCAAAAGCATACAAACCTTTTGATTTGGTTTTATTTATAAATAAGTCTAATGTATCGCTAGTTCAAAATATGATGAGTAGTTTTTCTAAAACGAATTTACCAATACCTGCATTAGGAGTTGCCTATGCTTCAAAAACAGGTACGCTTGAGGATGTAGAAAATAGTGTATATATAGCCATTGACGCAGCAACTATAATAGGAAGTGGTGGTACTCTTGCAGCTGTTTCCGGATTAAGTAAACTAAAAAAAATAATGCTAGTTTCTGATTTGATTAGTAGTTCTGCTAGTATCGCCGCTATAGGCACTAGTAGTGACCCTGAAATATCAGAAGCTCTTGGTATCATATCTGCTGCTGCGGGAATTCTGAATATGGCTACTTCTGCTAGCGGAAGTGTATTGAAAAAAGCAAAAACAATTGTTGAAACTAATGCTAATGTACTAAATAAGTTAGAACAAATCAATAATGTGCATAATAAACTTAAGGTTTTATCTGATAGTAAAATAACAAAGTTAGCAGTAGCGTATCCTGATGCAAGTAAAGAACTTCTTGTATTAGAAACAAAACAATATATAAGTAAAGTTATAAAAAATGAAACAAATACTGCTGAGGCTATTTCTATAAAAAATACTATAAAAAAATTAACCATTGCTAAGAAATTAGTAGCTGAATATGAAGATATAATCGCTTTACTTAGCGAAGCAGACCGCCTTAAATTTCTTGATGATATTAAAAGAATTAAAAACCTACCAAATATTTCCCCAGCTAAATTTGAAGAAATACTAGCTGTCTTTAGAGGAAACTCACCTCCAAACACAATACTTGCTTGGAAAAAAATAAGAAATGCTATTGCTAATTCTGGAGGATTTACCAAACACGCCCTAGACCCGCAAACCCTCCAAAAAGTAGCCAACCTAATGCAAGACGGTGCTGCTTTTAGAAACAGAATG
>CAYPAK010000222.1:0-2578 GCA_964408665.1 uncultured Flavobacteriaceae bacterium
TTTACTTTTTTATCAACAAAAACCATTATTTATTAAATAAAGCACATTGTTTTGAGTGTTTTATTTAGTATTACACAGTAAAAATTAAAAAAAACCAACATTTCTAAGAAAAACCAACAAATTAACTTCTTCTATCTACGCCCCAAAGCAGTTTTTTACGAATAGTTTTTATAAAACTTTGGTTGGGAAGTTCAATTAATTTAATAGTAAAATTAGCTCTTTTTACAGTGATTTTAGTATCATTAGTAATGGTAAAAATACGAGAATCTAATGAAAGTAAAGCCTCTTTTTCTCGGCTGTTTACTTGAAGTTTAATTACGGTTTCATCAGGAATAAGTAAAGGTCTTGCTGTAAGATTATGCGGAGCAATAGGCGTAAGTACCAGGCTTTTAGTTCCTGGCGTAACTACAGGGCCTCCACAGCTCATTGAGTAGCCCGTAGAACCTGTTGGTGTAGCTATAATAAGTCCGTCTGCAAAATAAGAAGTTAGCTTTTCTCCATCGAGATAAGTGGCTATCGCTAGCATTGCTGTGGTGTTTTTTCTACCTACGGTAATTTCGTTTAGTGCAAAGTTTAAAGCAGTTAAACCTTCAATATCAGGAGCGGTACTAACTTGTACCAAAGAGCGTTCTGATAAGGTAAATTCTTTTTTACGAATGTGGTTTAAAGCTGTTTTTATTTCGTGTTTTTGTATCGTTGCTAGAAAACCCAAACGACCTACATTAATCCCTAAAATAGGAATAGGTAAATCTCGGATAAATGTAATAGCACGCAGTATGGTTCCATCTCCTCCAAGCGTGATAAACAGTTCAAAACTAGCATCTAAATCTTCGTAACTAGAAAAGGTGTTGTATTCTTTTAATGTTTTGATATTAAATTTTAATAAATCATAAAATTCTTCTTCAAAAAATATTTCATCTTTATTTTTATTTAAAATACGAAGTAATTTCTCTAAATAAGGCTGTGTGCTTTCTTTATAAAACTGTCCGTGTATAGCTACTTTCATAAGCTTATATTTTATAGTTCAAAAAAACGTGTAAGGTAGTCTGAACGTTCTTTTAGGTCTTGGATGTATTTATCATCTACATTATCAGAAATAATATGATATTCGTAGCGTCTAAAATCATTTAATATAGCATTGAGTTGTTCTGTTGCTAATTTTATAGTGATATAGGCTTTATCTTCGGTAAGTTTAGAAATAAAAAGTCCAAGTATTTTACCGTTTTCAGATTCTATAATCTGTGCTATTTCGCTAATACTATAATCATTTAAGGCTTTAGAAATAATAATAGTTTTACCAAAATGCTCCATTAATGGCATATCATTAAGCAAAGAAATGAAATCCATTAATTCATAGTAACCCAAATACTCTTGCTCTTTAGAAAGTACAGGGATAATATTAGCATCATTTTCGCCAAATGTTTTAATAGCTTCAAACCAATTAGCCGTTACACTTACAGTAAAAGAATTGTATAGGTATTCTAAATCTGCCATAGTAGCATAAGCATCATCTATGGTTTGGATATCTGCTTCAGAGAGCATAGCTATAAGTTTTTTATCGGTAACCACAGGAATATGCGAAAGCGTGTTACTTGCTATTAATTCTTTAGCGTAAGCAACAGTATCACTTAATTGAAGTGGTTTAATATCGTTTATTATAAAATCTAAAAATAACATCGTTTCTATTTATACCGCAAAATAATGAAATAATAAACATATAACACCACTTTTGTTTGTATTTTTGTGATTTATTAGAAAATAATTATGACAAAACTAAGTGTTAATATAAATAAAATAGCCACGTTGCGCAATGCTCGCGGCGGAAATTACCCTAATGTAGTACAGACTGCTATTGATATTCAAGAGTTTGGAGCTCATGGTATAACCGTGCATCCACGTCCTGATGAACGTCATATTCGGTATCAAGATGTGTTTGATTTAAAACCAATAATCACAACCGAATTTAACATAGAAGGAAATCCTATTGAAAAATTTATAGATTTGGTACTAAAAGCAAAGCCAACACAGGTTACGCTTGTACCCGATGCGCCAGACGCTATTACATCTAATGCTGGTTGGGACACCTTGAAACATAAGGAGTTTTTAACTGAAGTAATTCAAGAGTTTAAGGCTAACAATATCCGTACATCTATATTTATTGATACTGATTTAGCCTTAATAGAAGGTGCAGCACAAACGGGAGCAGACCGCGTAGAATTATACACCGAACTTTTTGCTAGTGAGTATGCCAAAGGCAATAAAAAAGTAGTAATTCCTTATACAGAAGCAGCAAAACTAGCACATAAACTTGGCTTAGGCATTAATGCAGGACATGATTTAAGTTTGGATAATATCGCTTTTTTTGCACAAGAAGTACCTTATCTTGATGAGGTTTCTATAGGACATGCCTTAATAGCAGAATCTTTATATTTTGGCTTGCAAAATGTAGTCAACCTATACATTGATAAACTAAAATAATGCAACTACTACATAGTAATATTATAGGCGAAGGAAAACCATTTATCATATTACATGGCTTTCTCGGTATGGGCGATAATTGGAAAACTATGGCAAAGCA
>CAYPAK010000223.1:0-2563 GCA_964408665.1 uncultured Flavobacteriaceae bacterium
GCAGCCGAAGAATTGGGTTCTACCCAAACCGAAGATAGTATTACTAGTTTTTTTGCTAACATTATGGCGAAGATAAGATAAAGTTATGGAAAGTTAAAAGTTTGTAAAGTGGAAAGTAAAAAGAGCCAAACGTCACCCTGAACTTGATTTTGATTTTGTTGTTTTGGAATAACTAAAACATAATGCAATTTAAAATCTTTTTTTTGTACATTTGAAATTTCAAGTAAATAATTAAACCGAAAACAAAATGACAAGAGACGAGTACTTAGCATATTGTAAAATATGCCTAAATAGAAAAATAGATATTCATAAAGGTTTAGTCTGTACACTTACCAATGAAATTGCAGATTTTGAAAGTACTTGTCCTGAGTTTAAAGAAGATGCAGTTAAAAAAGAAGAAATTGCTGCTATGCCTAATTATGAGGAGATTGAAAATGAAGAACAATTAGACGGTGGAGCAAAATGGTTTCTGTGGATTTTTGCTTTATCAGTAGTAAATACATTAATTTCGTTTTTTGGAGGTAAAATTTCTTTTATTTTCGGATTGGGATTTACAAAACTTTTTGATGCAATATTTTTTGAAATATATGGCAAGTTAAATTGGATAAGTCTTTTAATTAGTATTAATATTTCTGTAATATTTCTGATTATTTGGAATTTTTCTAAAAAACTAAGTAAAGGTGCCTTTATTATTGGTATGATAATATATGGAATAGATGCTTTGCTTCTAGGTTTGCTTCAAGATTGGGCAAGTTTTGCAGTACATTTATATGCTTTGTTTATGATTTTTAAAGGATATCAGAGCATAGATTTATTAAAAAAACAAAAAGGTATAAACTAAAAACGAGGCTCTAAAGAGTATTCTTTTATAAATAAATAATATGCAAAACAAATTTTCATTTTATATTTTACTAATGGCTTTAGTTAGTCTAGGAAGTTGTGCCAAAAAAGGTACTATTTCTGGAGGTGCAAAAGACGAAATTCCGCCACGGTTAATTAGTGCTAGTCCTGTGCAAAATGCTACAAACTTCAAAGCTAAAGAAATTAAAATCTATTTTGATGAATACATTAAACTAAAAGACCTTAATAAAAATTTAATCATTTCGCCTCCGCTTAAATACAAACCGCTTATTTCTCCAATGGGAACGGCGAGTAAGTACATCAAAATAAAAATACGTGATACTTTAAAGGCAAATACTACTTATATTTTTAATTTTGGACAAAGTGTTGTAGATAATAATGAAGGGAATGTTTACCCTAATTTTTCCTATGTGTTTAGCACAGGGAACGTAATAGATTCGTTAAGTTTTAAAGGGACGGTTCAAGATATTTTAGCCGTAAAAGACCCGAAAAATATTACCGTTATGCTCTATGAAATGGGCGAGAATTATACCGATTCTATTGTTTATAAAGAAAAACCTAATTATTTAACGAATACCTTTGAAGGTAATAGTTTTATGTTTCATAACCTCAAAGCAGGAAAATACCGTCTTGTGGCAATTACCGATTTGAATAACAATCAGAAATATAATCCAAAAACGGAACAACTTGCTTTTGAATCTCAGCCAATTATTTTGCCAGATACTACTGCACATACTTTAAAATTATTTAAAGCCGTATTGCCATTTAAAAGTCTTCGTGCTAAACAAGAAAGTAAAGGAAAAATACTATTTCCTTTTGAGGGCGATAGCACAGCAATAGCGCTAAAACCAGTAAGTCAATCAAAAGTAGTATCTTTTGTACAGAAAATAGCTGCCAAAGACAGTTTGCTTTATTGGTATAAAAATTATGATAAGGACTCCTTAATTTTAGCCTTAAAAAAAGGAAATTATATCAAAAAACATACGGTAAAACTCCGTAGAAAACGGCAAGATAGTGTATTGGTACATTTTGCTTTTCGTGGTAGTTTGGCATTAGATAAAAAAATACGAATTACTAGTGAAACACCTCTTGCTAAAATAGCAACTGATAAAATAATAGTTTTAGATAAAGATAGTACAACGGTTGCTTTTAAACCATTAATTGTAGCTAATAAAGATGCTTTTTTATTAGATTTCAAGGCAAAAGAACAAGAAAGTTATACAGTAACGATACTGCCAAGTGCTATTACAGATTTCTTTGGTCAAGTAAATAAAGATACGTTAACTAGTAGTTTTAAAACCAAAAAAATAATAGACTACGGTAGTTTAAAAATCACTTTAGAAAACCAAAAAACGGCTGTTTTTATAGAATTATTAGACAGTAAAAGTAAGTTAATACAAAGCCATTATTTATCTAAAAACACAGCAACAACTACTTTTAGCTTGCTAAAACCACAAACTTATATGGTGCGTTTACGTTTAGATACTAATGGAAATAAAAAATGGGACACAGGAAATATTATAAAACAGCAACAGCCCGAAAAGGTAGTTTATTTACCTAAGCCTTTAGAAGTCCGTGCTAACTGGGATCTGGAGGAAAAATTTGTATTGAAATAAGAATATAAATATGCCGACAAACTTACCTCAGGTCATGCTGAACTTGATTCAGCATCTGTCGTAATAAAGACGTCTTTAAGTCATAA